>CANQUD010000001.1 GCA_947626935.1 uncultured Clostridia bacterium
ACCCCCTTTCGATTTCCTGTTCATCGGCTAAGCCTCTTTTGAACCACGCGACTATCGCGTGGTTTTCGTATAACCAAAAAAAGCGCCTAAAGGCGCTTATAACATGCGATTTTTCAGTTTCTGGCGAAGTCGTAATCGACGAGGATCTCTTCCTCTGTGCCGACAACGGTGATGCACCCGCAAAGACGCTCTCCGTCGCTCCGCACGAGATAGCCGTACCGCTCGTCGAGAAGAGCTGCTCTCGCCTTTTCTTCCGTCTTTTCCTCGGGAGAAACGATCTCGATCCGCACCCCTTCCCGCATCTGAATGAGGAAGGTGTCAAAGACTGCCCCGTGGTTGTAGGTCACGGAGACGACGTTCGCCCGCATCTCGTGCAAGATGTCCGTAAAGACGCTGCAGACGGAGAGAACTGCGGCGAATTTGCCGTCTGTGGGCTTCTCGCCGAGGGTGAGTCCGAACGGAAATCCCGCAAGAAGGACATTCTCCCCGCCCGAGCGGTTCGTCAGGCTGTCCTTGTTGTAAAGATAGGTCCCGTCGTCCGAGAGCACGGCATATCCCCGCTCCGTCAGGACGGCATACGCCTCTTTCCGCTCGGAAACGGCGACTTCAAGGGTGGAAGGATAGTGCTTTTCGACCTTTTCCGCCTTCATACACGGATATGCCGCGATGAGGTCCGCGATCTCGTTCTCATCGAGAAAGGTCGTGCTCTTTCCGACAAACTCATCGAGCTTTGCCTTGATCTCGGATGCTTCCCGCTGCCCCTCTGCGGAAGCGACGGAGAACTCCGCCTTGACGGACGTCACCGTAAATATGGCGTTCAGCCCCGCCGCAACGACTGCGCAAAGGAGCAGAAAGGAAACGACGGTCGTGATGACAACTCTTGCCTTCATTGGTATCTCCCGAAACGGGTCAGATGCGGACCCGCTTGATCTCCGCCCCGAGGGACTTTAATTTCCCCTCGAGATCGGTATAGCCTCTGTCGATGTGCGAAAGATCCAAAACTTCGGAGATCCCTTCCGCCCCGAGCGCCGCAAGCACGAGCGCAGCGCCGCCGCGAAGGTCCCCCGCTGTGACTGCGGCGCCGTGCAGACCGCCCACGCCGCGGACGAATGCGTTCCGCCCGCGCACCTCGATATCCGCCCCCATCTTCTGAAGTTCGGGCACATATTTGAAGCGCGTTTCAAAGAGATTCTCCACGATGATTGCCCCGCCTTCGCAGACGGAATTGAGCGCCGTCATTTGCGCCTGCAGGTCTGTGGGGAACCCGGGGAAAGGCATGGTCTCGATGCGGCGGTTGCATTTGAGCCTTCCGTAACTCGACAGCTTTATTTTATCATTTTTTGTATGGATTTTGCAACCGTTTTCACGCAATTTGTGCAGAAGCATCCCCAAATTCTCTGCCGAGACGCCCGAAACTTCCACTTCTCCCCCGCAGAGAGCGCATGCGATGAGAAACGTCCCCGCCTCGATGCGGTCTTTCACGGGGGTATACGCGATCCCGTAGAGCTTGGAGACCCCCTCGATCTCGATGACGTCCGTCCCCGCACCGACGATCTTTGCCCCCATGCCGTTCAGAAAATTTTGCAGGTCGACGATCTCGGGTTCCTTGGCTGCGCCCTCGATGACCGTCCTTCCCTCGGCTTTCGCCCCCGCGAGCATGATGTTTTCCGTCGCGCCCACACTGGGGAAATCGAGCACGATCTCCGCACCCGTGAGCTTTTCGCATTCGCAGAATATGTAACCTTCCCTCTCGGAGATCTTGACGCCGAGCCGTTTCAGGGCATTGAGATGCAGGTCGATGGGACGAAGCCCGATGTCGCATCCGCCCGGATAGGCGATGACGGCGCGGCGGAATCGGGACAGTAGAGACCCGAGCATAAAGACGGAAGAACGCAATTCCTTGGTAAGCGCCGACGAGATGATATGGCTGTGTGCATCGGAGCTGTCGATGACGACGTCCCCGCTTTCGAATTTCACGCTTGCGCCGAGTTCCCTCAAGATCTGCGCCATACAGAACACGTCCGAGATCGCGGGCGTTTCGCGGATCGTCACCTGTTTATCTGTCAACACAGACGCCGCAAAGAGCGGCAGAACGGCATTTTTCGCCGACTGGACCTTCACTTCGCCGAACAGCCGCCGTCCCCCGTCTATGATATATTTATCCATGGTTATCTCCTTATGTATTTCTGAAAAACGCGGAAAAAGAGCCTTCTCAAAAGTCGGCCCGCGCTTTATCGTTTTATTTTATGAGGAGACAACGGCTGCGTGTGCCTCGAAGCGCCGTATACGACCCCCATCCCCGTCATCGTGACGATGAGAGAAGTATTTCCCGCGGAGATGAGGGGCAAGGGAAGTCCCGTCGGCGGAATGGTCCCGCTCACAACGAGCGCGTTGAGGGAAGATTGGACCGCAAAGGACAGAATGATCCCCGAAACGAGCATGTAGCCGTAGAGATCTTTGCAGTTTCTCGCAATGCGGAATCCTCTCCAGACGACAAATCCGATGAGAAGAAAGAGAAGCAGGACGCCGAAAAAACCCGTCTCTTCGGCGATGACGGAAAGGATGAAGTCGCTCTCGGCAAAGGGCAGGAAACGATACTTTTGTCGGGAGCGGAAGAGTCCGACCCCGAAAAGTTCCCCGTTTCCGAGCGCATAGAGAGATTGAATGAGCTGATACCCCTCTCCGCGCGGGGAAGCCCACGGGTCGAGATATGCGGAGAGCCGCTTGAGACGGTACGGTTCCGCGACGATGAGCGCGGGCACCGCGAGGAGCACGGGAACACAGATTGCAAAGAGAGTCTTGGGGCTTGCGCCGCCCAAAAAGATCATGCCGATCATGAGCGCCCCCACGCACATCGTCACGGACATATTCGGTTCGAGCATGATGAGAAGGCAAATTGAAAGTCCCGCGAGCAAGATGGGAAGAATGCCCGTAAAGTTCCGCATCCGCGCGGGGTCTTTCGCAAAATACGCAGCCGTAAAAAGCACAAAGCCGTACTTGGCGATCTCGGAAGGCTGGATCGTGAAGGAGCCGAATCCGATCCAGCGCGTCGCACCGTAATTGCTCTTTCCGAGTCCGGGGACAAAGACGAGGGCGAGCAGGACAAGGGAGAGAATGAGTGCCGGGATCCCCCCCTTTTTGAATTTTTCATACGGCAGAAAGGAGACGCCGATCATAGCGGCAAGTCCCAAAATAAAGCCGAGGAGCTGTTTCTTGAAGAAGAAAAATTCGTCCCCGTACTGGACCTCTGCGTTGTATTTGCTCGCGGAATACACAAAGACAAGCCCCAGCGCGGCAAGAAAAATGACGGCGCAGAGAAAGAGGAGGTCACCCCTCCCCTTTTTTGTTTCCTTATTCGTCCTCTCCATGCGCTGCCTCCGCTTTGACGTAGGGCTGCGTCTCCCGTCTGAATGTCTCCATCAGTTCACAGAAGCGTTTGCCCCGTTCCTCATAGCCCGAGAACGCGTCGAAACTTGCCGATGCGGGAGAGAGCAGGACATTCTGACCCTTCCGCGCAAGGAGAAAGGCGACCCGAACGGCAAGATCGAAGGGACGGCACAGCGTCACGGCGGTGTACCCCGTTTTCAACGCGGCGTTCAGGATGCGGAATGCGTTTTCTCCGTAAATGACGGCATGCACGACATTCGAAGTTTTGAGCGTTTCGAAGAGCGTTTCATAGGAATATCCCTTATCCTTCCCGCCGAGCAGGATGACGCTTTCTCCCTTCACGCTGCCGACGGCTTTGATGGCGGAATCGACGTTGGTCGCCTTGCTGTCGTCGATGAAGGTCACGCCGTTCACTTCCCCCACCTTTTCGATGCGGTGTTTGACGCCTCGGAATGTCTTGAGCGCGGTCTCTATGGCGGAATTCCCGATCCCCATGAGCTTTGCGGCTGCGATCGCGGCGAGCGCATTGGCTCGGTTGTGGTCGCCGTCCACCGTCAGAGCATCCGCGGGAAAGAGTTTTTCCCCGTAAAAGCAGAAATTTTCGTCCTGAATATAGGCGCCGTCCACCCGCTCGCGGAGAGAAAACCAAACGACTTTCGCCTTGGTCTTTTCCCGAAAATTGCGGACGATTGGGTCGTCGTAGTTCAGGACCGCATATTCGCTCTCCGCAGAGTTTTTGAGCAGGCGCGATTTCAGATAGATGTAATTTTCCATGTTGTAGTGACGGTTGAGATGATCTTCCGTCACATTGAGGACGACGGCGACATGCGGGCGCAGAGAATAGAGCGTCTCGAGCTGGAAGGAAGAGATCTCGGCGATTGCGACGCCGTCCTCGCCAAGCTCCTTGAGGCAGGAAGTGATGGGACGTCCGATATTTCCGCAGGCGATCCCCTTCTTTTCCGCCGCTTTGTAGATCCACTCGAGCATGGAAACGGTGGTCGTCTTGCCGTTCGTTCCCGTCACGGCGATGCAGGGACAATGCAGCTCCAAGGCCCCGAGTTCGGCTTCGCCGACGATCCGCTTCCCCGCTTTTTTGAATGCGACGGGCAGAGGATGGTCTACGGGGATCCCGGGGGAGAGCACGAGGACGTCGCAGTCCTGCGACCGTTCGCCGAGGTCCTCTTTCGTCACGTTGATACAGCCGATCTCCTTGAGATGTTCCGCCGCAGCGCGGACGTTCGCGTCGTCCACATCGTCATACACATACACTTTTGCGCCGTGCGAGATCAAAAATTCGCTCGCCGAGATCCCCGAACGGGAAAGCCCCGCTACCAAAAACGCCTGCTCGGAATAAAGCATTTGATTCTCCTCCTCTCCGCGGCTTTTCCCGCGCAAGAGTCAGGCATAGGGAAGAAGGAGCGTCAGACCCAGAACCGCCGTCAGGATAGCATAGCAATAGGAGATCTTCGCCTCGGAAAAGCCCTTTTCCTGAAAATGATGGTGAATGGGTGCCATCAGAAATACCCGTCTGCCTGTCCGTTTATAGTGTATGACCTGAATGATGACGGATATGCTTGAAAGGACAAACACAAAGCCAAGGATCGGGATCGCCAAGGCGTTTCCCGAGAAGAGCGCGAGCGCCGCTGCAAAACCGCCCAAGGAGAGAGACCCCGTATCCCCCATGAACACGCTCGCCCGCGAGACGTTAAAGACGAGATAGGCGGCGATCGCCCCCGCAAGACAGAAACAGAGATACGGCATGTCCCCCGTCCCTTGCAGGAGAAGGAGCGCACCCAAAAACACAAAGAAAAAGGCACAGGACGAACCCGCAAGCCCGTCGAGTCCGTCCGTCAGATTGACGCTGTTGACGGTCGCGAGAAAGACAAAGATGCCGAGCGGGAGCATCCACCAGCCGATATCGATTGACAGCTTCGAATACGGAAGGAGAAGCGCAGTTTTTCCGTTCAGACATGCGTAGACGCCCGCGATCACTGCGACGGCGAGCTGGAAAAGGATCTTTTGATAGGGTCGGAGTCCCAAATTCTTCCCGCGGAGCTTTTTGAGAAGGTCATCGAGGAATCCGACGAGCATGTACCCCGCCCCGACGGCGATGCAGACGGTGAAGGGTCTGTCCGAAACGCCGCAAAAAAGAAGAGCGGCGGCAGATGCGGCAAGGATGAACCCCAGCCCGCCCATCGTCGGCGTGCCGCTCTTGTCTTTGTGCTCCTTGACGAACTCTAAAATATTCTGTCCCGCGCCGACCTTCTTCAACAGGGGGATCTCTGCCGCACAGAGCGCAAGAGAGAGAAGAAAGGAACACAGGATGCACAGCAATGATCTATTCCACATTGCCGCGTCCCATCAGAGATTTTAAGACGGCTTTGTCGCTGTAACTGTACTTGATCCCCATGATCTCCTGCTCCGTTTCTCCCCCCTTCCCCGCGACGAGAAGGATGTCCCCTTCCCGCAATTTCCGAAAGGCGTACGCGATCGCCTTCTCCCGTTCTTCAACCGCTACATAGTTGCGGCTGACCGCCTGAAAGCCCCCTTCGATCTCCGAAATGATCGCACAGGGATCCTCATAGCGGGGATTGTCGGAGGTGATGACAGCAAAATCGCAATGCTCGGCGACGACTTTGCCCATGAGTGGTCGTTTTGCCCTGTCACGGTTCCCGCCGCAGCCGAACACGACGAACAGACGTCCCTCGGCATGCTCCTTGAGCGTTTTCAATGACTTTTCGAGTCCGTCGGGCGTATGAGCGAAGTCGACGAACAGGTCGGCGCCGCGGTACGTTCCGATATGCTCCAATCTCCCTTCCACGCGGACTTTTGAGAGTCCCTCGGCGATGTGCTCCATTCCGATCCCGAGGTTTTTACAGCAGGCGGCTGCCGCAAGGGCATTTGAGACATTATGCCGTCCCGTCATGGGAAGTTCCGCTTCGCAGAGGTCGTCCTCGAGGTTCAAAAGCGCCTTTGTGCCGTCGAGACCTTCCCGTTCGATCATCGCGAAGCAGTCGGCGGGACCGTCCAGTCCGTAGGTCAGCGTCGCGGGCGCGACATTCGAGATCTCCGCGGAAAATTTGTCGTCGCTGTTCACGATCGCAAGACGGCAGCGGGAAAAGAGAGACTTCTTCGCCTCGCCGTATGACCGCATGTCCGAAAAAAAGTCCAGATGATCTTGCGTCAGGTTCGTAAAAATGGCGCTTTCATACACGATCGGGCAGTCCTTCCGAAGGGCAAGCGCATGTGCGGACACTTCCATCGCGACAAATTCCACCTTATCCTTCCGCATGTCGGAGAGGAGAGAAAAGAGTGAAATGGGGTCGGGCGTCGTCAGGGAAGCGGGAAGAAAGGTCCTGCCGAACTTTGCCCCGAGCGTTCCTACAAGCCCCGCCCTCTTTCCTGCCGCCGTCAGGATCGCATGGATCATGTGGGCGACGGTCGTCTTTCCGTTCGTCCCCGTCACGGCGATCATCTTCATGTATTTTTCGGGATGACCGTAAAAGGCGGCGGAGATATGCGCCATTGCCCTGCGGCAGTCGGGCACGAGGATGTACGGAAGCTGCGTGTCCGTTTTCTTTTCGCAGACGAGTGCCGCGGAGCCTCGCCGTTCCGCCTCGGCTGCATACGTATGGGCGTCCTCCTGCGTGCCGTTGATGCAGAAAAAGAGGTCCCCCTCTCCTGCGACGCGGCTGTCGGCACAGAGCGAGCCGATCTCGGGGTCTCCCCCGTGGAGCGTTCCGCCCCCTTCGGCGGCAAGCAATGAAAGTTTCATGGTTCAACCCTCCGACTTGGGGAGTTTCATCAAGTCGATGATCCCCTGAAATATCTCTCCCGCACAGGGCGCGGCGACGGTACTTCCGTAATAGGACCCCTGCGGTTCGTCCACGATGATGAGCGCAAGATATTTTGGTTCATTTGCGGGAAAATATCCCACAAACGAGGAAACATACTTGCCCTGCGCGATGCGTCCGTTTTCATATTTTTGGGCGGTCCCCGTCTTTCCCGCGACGCGGTACCCCTCAATGTATGCCTTTTTTCCGCTTCCGTCACGGACGACGCCCTCGAGCATGGACGAAAGGATGCGGGAAGTTTCTTCGCTGACCGTGCGGCGGAGAAGTTTGCGCTCCGTCCTTTCTCTGACGCTCCCGTCCTCGGAAAAAATCTCCGCGACGAGCCGCGGCGCGTAGTAATATCCCCCGTTGACGGCAGAGGCGACGGCACAGGCGAGCTGCAGGGGACTGACGGCGATCGTTTGCCCGAATCCGATGCGGGCAAGGTCATGATCGCGCACGATGCTCTCGGGCAGAAGCATTCCGATGGATTCTCCCGAAAAATCGATGCCCGTTGCCCTGCCGAATTGGAATGCCTCGAGGTACTCGTAGAAGGTCTCCTTGCCGAGCGCGAGCGCGATATCGACAAAACACGGGTTGCAGCTGTTGTTCAAGGCTTCTGCGAGCGTCTGGTTGGAATGTTTTCCGTTCTTGTGGTCGCTCCAGCATTTGATGGTCGTGCCGCCCACCGACCGTGTGCGGGAAGAGGAAAAGACATGGTTCAAAGGAAGCGCGGAAGGGTTTCCCCGAAGTCCCTCTTCGATATTGGCGGCGGACGTGACGATTTTGAACGTGGACCCGGGTTCATAGATATCTGTGACGAGGCTGTTCCTCGAAAGAGCATTCAGGCGGGACATGTCGTCGCGCGGGATGTCGTTCAGGTCATACGAAGGAAGGTTGACCATGGCGAGGACGGAAAAATCGGACGGATCGAGCACGATCGCCCGCGCCGCCTTCGCCGAAGATGCGGACAGCGCCTTCCCCATCACCTGTTCGGCGAGCGATTGGATGCGGAAATCGATCGTCAATTTGACGGACAGCCCGTCCTTTGCGGGAAGATATGCGGCGGATGCACCCTCGAGGTCGACGCCGACGAGGTCCGTTTCATACAGGATCTCCCCGTTTTCCCCCGCCAGAAAGCTGTCATAATATCCTTCGATGCCTGTCGTGCCCGATCCGTCGTATGAGGTGAATCCGATGACCTGACAAGCCGCCTCTCCGTACGGGTAGACGCGCACGTCGTCACGGGCATAGTACACCCCGCGGACATTCTGCCTTGCAAGTTCCTCCACCGTCTCCTTTCCCGTCTTGCGGAGAAGGACGATCTCCGACTTGCTCTTGTCGGAGAGCTTTTCCGAAAGTTCCTCCCGCGGAACGGAGAGAATGCCCGAAAGAAGGGTCGCAGACCCCTCGGCGTCCCCGACGGCATTGGCGCGGGCATAGACGGTGTACGCCTCTTCGTTCCCCGCAAGCAGTTCCCCGTTCGCGTCGTAGATGTTTCCCCTTCCCGCATGGACGGGGATCTCTCTCGTCCATTGATCGAGCGCCAGATAATGCAGTTTCTCCTTCCAAATGACTTGAATATAGAAGAATCTGCCCAAAAAAAGACAAAAAAGAAAGGTTATTACCATGAGAATGGCGAATAACCTCTTTCGTAGGACCGTAAAGGAGTATTGATTTTTGATGGGAATTTCCCCCTTCAGGAACGCGTCATTCCGAGTTCGTGTTCCGCATAATCGTCGACAAAGGCGGGATCGGTCACCTCTTCGATGCGATTTTCGAGCTGTGCGGAGTATTCGCTGAGCGCACGAAGTTCCTCTTGCTTGGTTGCAAGTCCCGTTTTGATGGAATTGATGATGCCCGTATTGATGCAGACGAGCGCGATCGCGACGACAAAGGCTGCCGCAACGATGGCAAGCGCCATCTTCGCCTTGCTCGAGAGAGAGGCAAAGAAGCCGACGCGCTCATTGAGCTGAAGCTCGGTCTCGTACTGCTGTTTGTACATCTCGCTGCGCTGGAGCGTCTCCATCGTGCGGGGGGTGGGACGAAGGTCCTCATCCTCTTCCGTCTCGGGAACGTATGCGGGAGCGACTTCGGGCATCGCTGCGGGCGCATAGACGGGCGCCTCGGGAGCAAGCGTCGCCGCTTCCTCTTTCACGTCTGTCCGTACAAGCGTATGATCCTTGTATTCGAGATTGGTGAAGAGTTCCCTGCGTGCGGGAGCCTCGGTCACGGCGGGCGCAGCCGCAAAGACGGGAGCGGGAGCTTCCGCGGCAGGAGCCGCCGTTGCGCTCATGGAAGGCATGGAAAACGCCGCTGCGACGTCCTCGGCACTGTAGTCCTTCGTCTGAAAGACCTTGCTGTAGATCTCGCTGCCTCTTTTCCTGTGCGCGATCGCCTCAGGTGTATTCTTATCATCTTCGACGGATGTCCGATACTCTCTTTCAAGCAAAGCTGACTGTGCCATGACCCATTCTCCTTGTAGATATTTTATTCGACAAATTGCCCGTTCATTCTGTGATTTTTTCGGCAATTCTCAATTTGGCGCTCTTGGCGCGCGGATTGTTCTTTTGCTCTTCCTCACTCGCCGTCAACGGCTTTCTCGTGAGGATCTCCAGTTCCTTCACCCTTCCGCATACGCAGACGGGGAAGCTTTTGGGACAGGTGCATGCCGTCGAAAGGTCTCTGAAAACACTCTTGACGACCCTGTCCTCCAGCGAATGGAAGGAAATGACGCATGCCCTTCCCCCCTTTTTGAGACGCTTGATCAGTCCTCTCAAGCAACTTTCAAGCCCGTTGAGTTCGCCGTTTACCTCGATACGGATCGCCTGAAAGGTCTGTCTTGCGCATGCCGCCGACCGAAATTTTGGCGGAAGGCTGTTTTCCACAAGCTCTTTCAGTTCGCCGCACGTCCGAATCTGCTTTTTCTCGCGTTCGCGGACGATGCTCTTTGAAATGGTCCCCGCAAAGGGTTCCTCTCCGTATTCGCGGAGAATGCGCTTGAGTTCTTCGAGGGGGTATCCGTTCACGACATCCGCCGCAGTCAGCGCCGAACGCTTGTCCATGCGCATATCGAGCGGCGCATCCGCCAGACGGTAGGCAAATCCCCTGCTTTCGTCGTCGATCTGATGAGATGAAACGCCGAGATCGAGCAGGAATCCGTCGAGCCGTTCGTCGGGGAGCAGGACTTCTCCGAAGTTCTTGAAGTCCGTCCGCACGAGACGATATCTTCCCGCAAAGGGTTCGAGCCGCTTCGTCGCCTCTTCGACGGCGTCGCCGTCCTTGTCCGTTGCAACGAGTCTTGCGGTCGGTTCCTTTCCGAGGATCGCGCTTGAATGCCCTGCCCCGCCGCAGGTCCCGTCGAAGTAGAGTCCGTTCGGCTTCACGTTGAGTCCCTCTATCACCTCATCGAGCATGATCGGGTGATGATAGGCGCTCATTGCTTTGCCTTGTACTCCTTTTTGATGCGGTTTGCGGTGGCGATCGACATTCCCTTCATCTTCTCCGTGAATGCCTCTTCGTCCCAGATCTCGATGTAGTCACCCATACCGACAGAGACGAGGTCCTTTTTCAGCCCGGCGAATTCGCGATACTCGCGCGGGATCATGAATCTCCCCTGTCCGTCCTCGACGAGGTCATCGACGACGGTGTACATGTACCGCTTTGCGTCGTATGTCTCCTCATCGGCGGGATCGACATCCCCGAAGGATAAAAGTTTCTGCTGCATGACCGAGTTGCACATGATGGCAACGCAGCCCGTCGTGTACTTGACAAAGAAGAGCTTCTCATCTTGGGGAAATGCGCTTCTGAACTTGGAAGGAATGCGTGTTCTGTTTTTGGCGTCAAGCTGGTGATTCGCTTTGCCGCTGACGAATTGCATTTCCATGAGACTCCCTCCTTTTTTCGACTGTAAGAACATTATAGCACCACGTTTAGGGAATGTCAACCACTTCAGACCATTTTTTTCCACCAAAATCAAAAAATTTTTAAGAATATTTGAAACAAATGTTTGAGAAAAATACCGACTCATTGATCGTTCGGCTGTTTCCGAGAAAAATGACCCGATTTTTTGGCATTTCCTTTACTTTTTTCTTAAAACAAATGTTTTGATTTTGAGGAATAGGGGTGTGATTTTGGTGGTCAACCGTCCCTAAATCGAGCCGTCTTGCGACCTCTTCCGCAACGCCGCGGTTCCCGTCGTACGTTTTACAGCCGTAAAATGCGGCAATTTCCCGCCGAAGAAAGACGTAATGCGTGCAGCCGAGCACGATCCCGTCGTACCTTTCCCCTCTCGTTGGAGGAAAGTGGATGAATTTCCCAATGTCTCCCCCGCGGCGGAGAAAAGCCTCGATCTCTCCCGCAAGCTCGCGGCAGGGAAGGACGGTGAAATCGCACGCGGGGCACTCTTCGAGGAGCCGCCGCAGCCGACCGCTCTCCGCGGTGCGGGTGGTCGCGAGGACAGCCGCCCTTTTGCACTCTTTTGCGGCGAGCCGAACGGCAGGTTCCGTCCCGACGATCGGGAATCCGAACTTCTCCCTCATTCTGTCGACGCACACGGCGGTCGCCGTATTGCAGGCGAGCACGGCAAGGTCGACTCCCACCCGTCCGAATTCGGACAGGGCTTCCCCGACGAAGGAACAGATCTCCTCTTCCGACCTGTTCCCGTAGGGCGCCCGTGCGTTGTCCCCCAAATAGTAGTACATTGCATCGGGAAGGAGAGAAATACATTCTTTGAGGACCGTAAGTCCGCCGATCCCGCTGTCAAACACCCCGATCCTCGGAAATTCCGCCACCGTTTTTTCTCCTTTTTTGCAAAAATTTTTCCGCATACCCTTGAAAAACAGTTTACAAGCACTGTATTTTATGCTAAAATAATCAAGATTTATCAAGAGAAAGTATCTTTAAGGAGAAATACCGTGCCCAACATCAAATCCGCTGAAAAGCGCGTCCTTGTCACCGAAAAAAAGACCCTTGAGAACAAAGCCGTGAAGTCGGCGCTCAAAACGCAGATCAAGAAGTTCCTTCTCGCCGTCGAAGCGGGCAATAAGGAGCAGGCGACCGCCCTCTATCCCGAAACGGTCTCCGCCATCGATTCTGCCGTCACCAAGGGCATTCTGCACAAGAACAACGCAGCGAATAAAAAGGCAAAGCTCGCAAAAAAGCTCGCCGCTCTGTAAGAACAACAATCGGGAAAGACCTGCCGTACGGCAGGTCTTTTTTCATCTTCCCCCTCTCTTTCCGATCCCGACATTTCCCCCGGGAGAAGGTGAAAGTTTCCGCCTTAGTCTTAAAAATGTTGTCGCGCACCCGCGGGTGCGCGTTTTTCATTATATTGTACAAAGTTTTTGCGGAAAAGTTCTGCAAAACAGTTGACATATCCCCTGTTATCCAGTATACTTTTCAGCGTCATGAGTTTATTTTTATTAAACTTTTTGTTTATTATAACAAAAGTTTGATAAAAAGTAACAAAAAACTTATTTTTACTAAACTTCAGGTGAAAAATGGAACTCGGTACAAAGCTGAAAGAGATGCGACGGCAAAAAGATCTGACACAGGAAGAGCTTGCCGATCGCTGCGAACTCACAAAGGGATACATTTCCCAACTCGAAAACGACCTCACAAGCCCCTCGATCGCCACGCTGTGCGACATTCTGAACGCCCTCGGGAGCAATCTTTCCGATTTCTTCCACGAGGAGACAGAGGAAAAGGTCGTGTTTTCCGAAGCGGAGTACATCGAAAAGCAGTCGGACGGGATGATGCTCAGCTGGGTCATTCCGAACGCGCAGAAGAACATGATGGAACCCGTGCTCGTCGAACTCGATCCCCTCTCGCGGACGCAGCCCGATTTTCCCCACGAAGGCGAGGAATTCGGCTATGTTCTCGAGGGAAAGATCGCCGTCGTGCTCGCTGGCAAGCAGCATCCCGCCAAAAAGGGCGAGAGTTTTTATTTCACGGCAGGCAAAGAACATTATATTGTAAATAAGGGCAAGGGAAAAGCGAGGGTCCTCTGGATCTCCACCCCTCCCAACTTTTAAGGATTTTTACGAAAGGAGGCTTCCATGGCGGAACACATCATCGAACTGAAGGGAGTAACGAAATACTTCGGCGAGAATCTCATCATCGACAACGTGAGTTTCTCTGTCAATAAGGGTGAATTCATCACCTTTTTAGGTCCGTCCGGCTGCGGCAAGACGACGACGCTCCGTATGATCGCGGGGTTCGATCTTCCCACGAGCGGACAGATCCTGTTGAACGGCGAGGACATTTCCGCCCTTCCGCCCAACAAACGCCCCGTCAATACCGTCTTTCAACGGTATGCCCTCTTCCCCCATCTGAATGTGTATGAAAACATCGCATTCGGTCTGAAGTGCAAGCGCGTCCTGAACACCTACCGCAACGACAAGGGCGAAGAGTATACGAAGAAGGAAAAATTGACCAAGAAAGAGATCGCCGCCAAGGTGAAAAAGGCGCTCGAGATCGTCGACCTCGAGGGCTTTGAAAAGCGCTCCATCTCCACCCTCTCGGGCGGGCAGCAGCAGCGTGTCGCGATCGCCCGCGCGATCGTCAACGAACCCGAGATCTTGCTGCTCGACGAACCGCTCGGCGCTCTCGACCTGAAGATGCGGAAAGAGATGCAGATCGAGCTGAAAAAAATGCACGACCGCCTCGGCATCACCTTCATCTACGTCACGCATGACCAAGAGGAAGCCTTGACGATGTCCGACACGATCGTTGTCATGGCGGACGGCGTCGTGCAGCAGATGGGCACCCCCACCGACATCTATAACGAACCCGCGAACACCTTTGTTGCCGATTTCATCGGGGAAAGCAACATCATGAACGGCACCGTCGTCGGCAAGAACAAGGTCCGTTTCTGCGGGAAGGACTTTGTCTGCGTGGACGATTTCCCCGCAAACGAACCCGTGGACGTCGTCGTCCGCCCCGAAGATATTCGCATGTGCGCACCCGAGGACGGAATGCTCGCGGGAGAGGTCATCTCCGTCGTTTTCAAGGGCATCCACTATGAGATCACCGTGCAGGTCGGGAAATACGAGTTCGTCATCAACTCCACCCAGAGCAGGAAGGTCGGCGACAAGATCGGAATGACGATCGCGCCCGACGAGATCCACCTCATGAAGCCCCACTTCATCACGAACGTGTACGACGGCGTCATCACCAAGCACAACACCGTCCGCTTCGGCGACGGGGAATGGGATTGCGACGTCACCCAGCTCTACCCGGGAAGCTACATCGACGAGGAAGAATACCTCATCACAAAGACGGGCGAGAAGATCGATCTGACGGACACGGAAGTGCGCGTGGAAGTCGGTCTCAACGACATCGAGATCAGCGACGAAGAGGACGCGGGCGGCGTCATGGGACACATCATCTCCATCATCTACAAGGGCGACCACTACCGTCTCATCGTGCGGACGGAAGAGAACGAGGAAGATTACGTCTTTTCCACCGAGGACCTTTGGAATGAAAACGACTATGTTTCCGTCCTCATTCCGAAGGAAAAGATCAAGCTCACCCTAAAGCCCAAGGCAAAGGAGGATGACGCCGCATGAAGCTTCCCCGTTTCTCGAGAAAGACGCTCTGCATCCCCTACGCTGTCTTTCTCGTCTTCTTTATCATCATTCCGATGTGCGTGATCCTCTTTTACGCCTTCACGGACAAGGAGATGAATTTTTCCTTCTCCAACTTCCTGCGCTTCTTCTCCGACCCCACGAAGCTCTCCACGATCGCCTATTCGATCGTCATTTCCCTCATCACGACGGTCATTTGTCTCGTCATCGCCTATCCCGTTGCGCTCATCCTCGCACGGAGCCGACTCAAGAAGAAATTCGTCATTCTGATGCTCTTCGTGCTTCCCATGTGGATCAACTTCGTGCTCCGCGTCAATGCCCTGCGGGAACTCTTCAATCTCCTCGCACAGGCGGAAGCGCTCGCATGGCTCGAGAACGCAAACATCTTCAAGACCGTCGTCGGCATGGTCTACGACTTTCTCCCCTTCATGATCCTGCCTCTCTATACGACGATGCTGAAAATCGACAATTCTCTCTATGAGGCGAGCGCGGATCTCGGTGGGAACGCCTTTGTCACCTTTTTCCGCATCACACTTCCCCTTTCTGTCCCGGGGATCATGAGCGGCGTCACGATGGTCTTTCTGCCTTCCATGACGAACTATGTCGTCTCGGACATGCTCGGCAACGCGAAAGTCACCATCATCGGGAAATTCATATCCGATTACTTCGGCAACGATTGGCATATGGGTTCCATGATCGCGCTCGTCCTTCTCATCGTCGTCTTTGTTTCGACATGGCTCACGGGCGGCTTTAAGTCCGAAGAAAACGTAAGGGGGGCGAATCTGTGAACAAACAATTGTTGATGAAATGCCTCAAAGCATTCTTTGTGGGACTCGTCCTGCTCGTCCTCTATGCCCCCATCCTTCTGCTCGCCGTTTACAGCTTTGACAAGACGGATATGATCGGGCGTTTCGAGGGATTCTCCTTTACCCACTATGCAGCGCTCTTCCAGAACTCCAAAGTCCTCGGCATGATCGGGAATACCTTCCTGCTCGCTTTCCTCGCCGCCGTTCTGTCGACGGTTTTGGGGACCGCGGGTGCGCTCGGAATGTTCTACTGCAAGAAGCGGACAAAGACCGCCATCCACGCCGTCTCGCAGATCCCCGTCATCAACGCGGAGATCGTCACGGCCCTCTCGCTTGCCGTCACCTTTGTCGCCGTGGGGCTGGGGAAGTCCTACTTCACCCTTCTCATCGGACATATGGTCATATGCACGCCCTTTGTGGTCCTCTCCGTCATGCCCAAGCTCAAGCAGATGGACAATTCCCTCTATGAGGCGGCGCTCGACCTCGGCGCAAGTCCCTTCAAGGCGCTCCTGCAGGTCGTTCTTCCGCAGATCATCCCGGGGGTCATTTCGGGCTTCATGCTCGCCGTCACCCTCTCGCTCGACGACTACATCGTGACGATGTACACCCGCCCTTCCGGGTTCGAGACCATCTCGACCTACGTCTACAATGCGACGACCAAGGGCAATGCGCACACCGCCGTCACACTCGCATCGCTGTGGGCGCTCACGACCATCATCTTCGTCGTCATCGTGCTGTTCGTACTCATCTCCAACCTCACAGGGCGCAAAAAGGAGGCAGACAGATGAAAAAAAGGCGTATTTTTGCTGTCGCCCTTGCGGGTGCAATACTTCTCCCCACGCTTGCGATGCTCTCGGGCTGCGGAGGGGAAGAAGTTGTGACGCTCCGCGTCTATAATTGGGAAGAATACATCGACGAGGGCGGCGAAAAAACTTTCATATTCGACGAACTCCATGAGCTTGACGAGGAAGGAAAACCGCTCAAGGACGAAAACGGCGACCATATCCATATCGAATCGGACATCGTCGACGACGATTATAAGGCTTGGTATCGGGAAACGACGGGTCACGACCTCTCCGAGGAAGGTCCGCGCATCCTCGACGACTTCCGCGAATGGTACGATCGCACCCATCATCAGAAGATCAGAGTGGAATATTCCACGTTCGGCACCAACGAGGACATGTACAACGAGATCGTCCTCGGCAACGAATACGACCTTCTGTGCCCTTCCGACTACATGATCATGAAGCTTGCGGCAGAGGGACGGCTCGAGCGGTACGACGAGAGCTTTTTCGACCCGTCGATCCCCGAAAACTACTATGTCCACAACGTCTCCCCCTTCATCGCCGACAAATTCGAGACGAATGCGGGACTCCCCATCCGCACCGATCCCGAAGGGAAAGAGATCTATTGGAAAGATTTCGCCGCGGGCTACATGTGGGGCACGACGGGGTTCGTGTACAATCCCGCGGCGCTCGAAGCGGCGGGCATTCCCGAGGATGAGCTGCAAGAGCTTGGCTGGGATGTATTCATCGACAGCAATTACGAAGAGAGTCGTTTCAAGGGCAAGATCACGGCAAAGGACAACGTGCGCGATACCTACTTTGCCGCCCTCGGGGCGACCTATCAGGATGAACTCCTGCAGCTCGACAGGCAAGCGGGCGATTATATCGAGAAGCTCACTGAAATTTTCAATGCAACGGACGACGATACCATCAACGAAGTTGAGTCCACGCTCATGAAAATCAAGGAAAACATCTACAGCTTTGAGACGGACACGGGCAAATCGGACATGGTGAACGGCAAGATCTGGCTCAACTACGCATGGAGCGGCGACGCCGTCTATGCGCTCGACCTCGCGGAGAGCGGCAAGACCGAGGACGGCGAGGACGAGAAGAAGGCTTACCTCAACTATTTCGTCCCCGAAGCAGGCTCCAACCTCTTCTTTGACGGCTGGGTCATGCCGAAGGGCGCCAATAAAGAGGCGGCGCAGGCGTTCGTCAACTTCATGTCGATGCCCCAAAATGCCATGCGGAACAGCTATTACATCGGCTACACTTCCGTCATCTCGGGGGAGATCGGGGACGACGACCCAGCCATGCTCACCTATGCCGACTACCTCTATGGCGAGGAGGAAGATGAGGAGAACTTCTACGATCTCTCCTACTTCTTCGGGGCAGAGGACGGAACATACGGGATCTATGCGGACGAGGAACAGCGCACCAAGCGGCAGCTCTTTGCCCAGTTCCCCACTCCCGAAGTCATCGCACGCAGCGCAGTGATGGACTATTACGACGAACAGGCAAGCATGCGGATCAACGAACTTTGGTCACGGGTCAAGGCGGAATCTCTCGAACCGTGGACGATCGTCGTCATCGTCGTCGCCGTTCTCGGGATCGCCGCTGCCGTCCTTCTCATCAAGTTCGGCGATAAAATCGACTTCTTCCATGCAAAGCCCAAAAAGGGCTACGAGAAGGTCAAAGAGGAACGCGCATGACCCCTCTCGCACCGTAACAAACTTGTAGCAAAAGACCCGCTTGAAGCGGGTCTTTTCTCATAGTTTATGTCATTTTCCGACCGAATCGGGGGTCAGAAGTGCGTCGCGGTAATACGCCTCGATCGAGACGGAGAAGGCGATCGAAATGTGTGCCTTGAACTCTTCCCCGTCGAGCATCGTGCGAAGGGTGAAATGAGACGTTCGGTCTGCCCGAAATTGTTCCTCGAGCACCCCGTTCACGAAAAGCTGTCCCCCACGCCGCATCGAAAAGCGGACGATGACCTGCTTTCCCTTGACGGTATAGACACAGCTCTTGGAACAGGCACGGATCCTCACAATGAGAAAAATCACCATCACGATAAGAAATATGGTTGAAAGGCTAATTGATACGATCAAGGGCATGTACATGATAGTTTCCTCTTTCAATCTATTTGAATAATCGATTATATTATGTCAGACATAATACTTCGCAAAAGGATATATTTTGCGTGAAATTATGGATTTTCTTCCTTACGTTTAGCTTTCTCCCCCCCCTTACGCTTTTTTACGCAAGCGGTGAGAAGATACTCGATCTGTCCGTTCAGGGATCGGAAGTCCTCATCTGCCCACTTTGAAAGCTCCGCATAGAGTGTCGGAGACAGCCTGAGCGGCACTTGTTTTTTATTATTATCCTTGTCGCTCATTCCCCCTCTCCTCTTCGATCGCGATTTTCAGTTCCGCCTCGGTCGGGCGTACTTTTCTGCGGTAAACGGCGTACATGACCATCCAGACGATGAGTGACACGAACGCTGCTGGGATCAGAAATGCCAAAAAGCTCGCTCCGATCGCAGCGATGAGAAATTGCTCATGGTACAGGATGTAGCCGATCGTTCCGTAGACAATTCCAAAGACAAGCGGCGCAAGCAGGAAACAGAGAAACATGATGTTCCCCCTTCTCTGCTGTCTGATCCAAGCTCCCTGCAGGTCGCGGCGAAGCGTGTCGGCTCTGCTGTCCGTCAATTTATTATAATTTCTTTGATAGATGCTCCGCTTTTTTCCCTCGAGCGGCAGGACAAGGACGAAAAAGATGACACCGAAGAGCACAAAGGCGACGAGAACGACCGTCCATGTGACGATCGGTCCCACCTTTTCCCAAATCGATGAGAAGGAAGCAAGGGCGATCGCGACAACGATCGCAACGCCGAAGAGCATCGAGACGACTCCGCTCCGCTTGTTGACGGTGCGGAATTCTTCCCGTTCCGCGTCATCCTTCAAAAACATCGCAACGGGAACGGGCAGCATGGAAACGCCGCGTGCGTTCTCCGATTCCGCCATGATCTTCCGTTCCGAGACGCCGAACCGAATTCGCTTGATCTCGTCCAGTTCCTTCCCCGCCTTTTCGTAGAGGCTTGCCCGCATCTTCCCTTCCGACACTGCCTTCAGCCATGCGGGGATCGCCATGACGGCGCCCGCAGCCATGCACGCGAGGGGCAAAACGACATCGGGAAGTTTCATAAAGGTCGCGAGAAGGACGGAAACAGCGAGGATCGCATAGCCGAGCACGCCGATCGCGACCGTAAGCGCTTCCATCGAGGTTTGTCTCCCGAACGTTTCGCGCCAAGCCTCGTACAGTTTTCGGTATGCTTCCCGCTCCTCTCCCGTCTTTTCGATCTCGATGGCGCTGTTTTCAAGCTCCACGAGACCCACAATAAAGCGTTTCCGCAGCGGTACAAGGAAAACGGCGGCGACCTCGAGCACAAATCCGATGATCGTGAGCGTGAGGTTGACGGGCACGCTTTCCTTGCCGAAGATCGTCAAAAACATGGGAATGAACGCAAACGTTGCCCCGAAAAGAGCCACAAGCGATTGGAGCGTGCGGGATCTCTTCAGATCGTCCGCCCTTTTTCCCGTAAGATACAGTTTCAAAAACTCGTCCATTTCATCACTTCCCGAACATGATCTTTTCGCTCGAGAGCATCTTTGTCATGACGAAAACGAGCGCGGCGGTATAGAGAAGATTCACGCCGACACTGACAAGAGATTGCCAGACGGGCAATGCCCCCGCGAGGAGTTCCTGCGTGAAAACGACGGCGTTCAGGACGGGGATCGCAATGACCCAATCGCCGATAGCGGGCAAAAATGCCGCCACGAGCGAGATGACCATGACGAGGATCATGAGCACGCTCGTATAGGCGGACGCTTCCTTGACGGAACGCGCGGCAGTCGAGATCGTCGAGATCAAGGCAACGATGAGCGGCACAAAGCTGATGATGAGAAGGAGAAGCAGGAAATAGCTCCCCACTTGGTAGCCGCCCAAGAAGTTCACGGAGATGCCCATGAGTTTTGGCATCGAGAACACTACGCCCAAGAAACTCGACAGTGCGCCGAGCATGGAGATACACGCGAGCGGAACGATCTTTCCGAGCGCGATCTGCGAACGTTTCGCGCTCGTCACGAGAATGGTAGAAAGGGTCCCCCGCTCCTTCTCCCCCGCGACGGACTCGAGCGTCACCGACATGCACGCCGAGAACACGAAGCAGACGATGATGAAGGGCAGGATCTGCTGCATGACCTCCCTGCCAATGTGCTCCTCGGACGCGATGCTGACGGCTTGGATCGAGAACTTCATGCCGATCTTTTGCAGAACTGCGTTGGAAATGGCATAAAAGGAACTTCCCGCTTCATTCAATGGATCGTACAGAATGGAAACGGTGCCGTCTGTCTTTGTGAGATCGGTGAAAACGTCGTCGAAATGCGTCGAGAAGGTCATGATCGCAGCGGCTTCCCCCGCTTCGACCGCCGCTCCCGCATCCGCCTCATTCTCGACGGGGAGCCATTCGACCGTGTCGCCGTTTGCCTCGATCGCCGCCTGAATGTACGCCGTCGTGACCGATTCTCCCTGCAAAAAGACCTTGTAGTTCTGTTTTTCGGGTTCGGTATGGACGGCTTCGCCGACGAACGTATAGAGAAGAAAAATGACGATCCCCGGGAGAAGCATCGTGACGATGAGCCGCGGGTCATGGAAGAAGCGGTGGAATTCCTTCCGCATGAGAGACCAGAGTTTCATACCGTTTCCCCCTTCAGAGCGTGATAAAGGTTGAAGAAGGATGTCTCAAGATCGCCCTTTGCGATCTCTTCGAGCGTGCCTTCCGCAGCCATTTTTCCGTCGAAGATGATCCCGACGCGGTCACAGAGTTTCTCGACGAGGGAAAAGATGTGGGTCGAAAGAATGATGCTCTTCCCCATCGCCTTGAGTTCGGCGAGAAAGTCGGTGACGACCTTTGCCGTGAGCACGTCCAGCCCGTTCGTCGGTTCGTCAAAGATGACGACAGACGGGTCATGAACGATGGAAATAACGAGCGATACCTTTTGGAGCATGCCCGTGGAAAGATTCTTGACCTGAACTTCGGCAAATTGATCGATGCCGAACTTTGCGAAAAGTTCCCGCTTTCTCTGCTGCAGGACTCCTTTCTCCACGCCGTGCATGGCGCCGAAGAAGTCAAAGAGATAATCGGGCGTAAAGAAACCCTCGAGCTTGAGTTCGCTCGTCATGAAGCCGATCTCGTCACGGACCTTTGCGGGATCTTTCACGACCGAATGTCCGCAGATGAAAGCATCGCCCGCATCGGGTCTGATGAGCGTCGCGAGCATGCGGAGCGTGGTCGTCTTGCCCGCGCCGTTGGGTCCGAGCAAGCCGTAGATCTCTCCGCGATAGGCGGAAAAGGAGAGTCCGTTGACGGCGATCCGCCGCGTTTCTCCCGTTTTTTCAATTTTTTGTTGTTTTTTGGAGAGCGTGAAGGTCTTTTTTAAGGCTTCCGCCCGTACGATCTCTTCCGACATACCAACCTCTGTTATTTTTTCACGTCGATGACGTTAAGCGCCTTGTAGCCGAGCATGGGAGACAGCGTCTCGAATTCATAGGGCGGAATGAGGAGTTCAAACGCCTCACTGCCGCGAATTTCCACGCGATAGCAGAACTTTACAGACATCTGCCCGTTGCTGTTCCTGCGGATCTTATAGGGCTTGAAGGCGCCCTTGTTGAACGGCTCCTGCTTATTCCATCCCACGAACAACCTCTTTTTGCCGATGCGCGAGAGAGACACGATACTGTCATAGGGAATGCGGACAACATATTCCTCACTCGCGAGGCAGATCGCTTCGCCGTCGCGGAAGGCGTAAACGGGCAAGTTTACAAGAGGGTTTGCGAGCAAAGTTCCCGTCTGCTTGCCCTTTTTGACGGTATACGGATAGGCAAGGACGTCCACGGGAACTGCCGTTTCGGGCACGAGCATGTTTTCAAGCGCCTCTCTTCTGACCCTTTCATACTGCGCCTCATGCTCCTTGACGGCGGAAGAATTCATCACCGCCTTCCTGTGAATGGCTTGGATCACAAAGAACGCGGCAGAGGGAAGTGCAAGTCCCCCGCCGAAGCCGATAAAGTACCAAAAAGCTTGCGAAACTGCTGTCTCGTACGTCATATCCTCTTCCCCGATCTGCTCGATCGCGACACAGAGAAGAAGGGCGCCGACAGAGAACAGGACCCCGAACATATGGGTCATCCAAGACGGGAAATTGGCAGCCCTTTGGACGTTGTCGTCCTCTCGGTCCATGGCGGAAAGACGGCTCTTGACCCCTTCCTCCGCCCGCCGCACGATGAACTCGCGCCCGTCGGGTTCGGGCAGAGGCCAAGGGTTCTTTCCCTTGATGAGAAAGCCGAAAAGATTTTTCATATCCTTTCAATCAATTTAGTAAATGCTCCCTGTGCCGACGACGGGCTGGGCGTCGCGGTTGCCGCAGAGTACGACGAGAAGGTTGGAGACCATCTGCGCCTTTCTTTCGTCGTCGAGTTCGACGATCTCCTCTTCGGAGAGCTTGTTGAGCGCCATCTGGACCATGGAGACTGCGCCTTCCACGATCTTCTGCCTTGCGGCGATGATGGCGGAAGCCTGCTGACGCTGGAGCATTGCCGCGGCGATCTCGGGTGCATAGGCAAGGTGAGAGATCCTCGCTTCGATGATCTCGATCCCCGCGATCTCCACGCGCTGCTGGAGTTCTTCGCGAAGAATGGCTGCGATCTCCTGTGCGCTCCCGCGGAGAGAGTTTTCATCCCCGTTCGACGAGACATCGTAAGGGTACTGTCTTGCGACTTGGCGGATCGCCGCGTCGCATTGGGTGGAGATGTAAGACATGTAATTTTCAACGTTAAAGACCGCACGCGCGGTGTTCGTGATCCGCCAGATGACGACGACGGAGATCTCGATCGGGTTCCCCTCTTCGTCGTTGACTTTCTGCTTGTCGTTGTTCAGTGTCATCGCCTTCAAAGAAAGCTTCCTCGAGACGCCGCCGACCGCTCTTGCGGGGTTGACAGCTGCGCAGAACGGGTTCGTCCAATAAAATCCGTCCGTCTTGAGCGTTCCGTGATACTTGCCGAAGAGGGTCAAAACGTAGGCTTCATTGGGCTGAAGGAGCCTGAAACCGAACGTCATGACGATCGACGCGAAAAACGTCAACATCCCGACAGGGGCAAGGGCAATGAGCGGTGCAAAGTCCTCGTCGACGCCGAATGCGATCCCGAGGGCAAACATGGCGATGCCGAGAATGATCATACCGAAGATCACAAACAGCATGAGCCAACCGCTTACCTGCTTTGCGGGGCGTTCATCCACGACGTTGAGAGATCTGACTTCCTTGATTTCTTCCATTTCCATATCCTCCGAAATGTGATATCATTTTGATATCATCATGCTACCACATTCCCCAACATTTGTCAAGGAGTTTTTTGAAAATTTTTATAAAAATCCATCTCCGACCTTGAAAAGTATCAAGGATTGTGTTATGATAGTTTCAAGAAAGACATGGGAGAACAACGAATGAACAACGTTTTTATCTTCGATCACCCACTTATCAACCATAAAATCGCGATCTTGCGCGACAAAAGTACGGGCATGAAGGAGTTCCGTGAACTCATCGAGGAGATCACGATCATCATGACCTATGAGAGCATGCGCGATGTGAAGCTCGAGCCGATCGACGTCGAGACGCCGCTTGAGATCACGCGGCAGTACCGTGTTCCCGAGGGAAGCGTTGCGATCGTCCCCATTCTCCGTGCGGGACTCGGCATGGTGAGCGGCGTACATAAGGTATTTCCGAACGCAAAAGTCGGGCACATCGGCATGTACCGCGACGAGACGACGCTCGAGCCGCAAGAATATTATTGTAAGCTTCCCGATGGCATCGCGGAAAAGATGCTTCTCCTCGTCGATCCAATGCTCGCAACGGGCGGGTCTGCCTGCGATGCGCTTACGGCGCTCAAAAAACGGGGCTGCAAACACATCAAGCTCATGTCGATCATCGGAGCGCCCGAGGGCGTCGAACGGGTCGCGCGGGAACATCCCGATGTTCAGATCTATGTCTCCACGCTCGACAGATGCCTCAACGAGAACGGTTACATCCTTCCCGGTCTCGGGGATGCGGGCGACAGACTCTTCGGAACAAAGTAAAATGACATCAAAAAAAACCGCTCTTCCGAGGCTCGGGAGAGCGGTTTTTTTTGACAGAAAACTATTTGAGAAGCTTTTCAAGGACGGCTCTGCATGCAAGTTTGCAATGTTCATAGGTAAGCCCGCCCTGAAAATATGCCGTGTAGGGTTCCCTGATGGGTGCGTCGGCGGAAAGTTCGATGCTCGCCCCCGCGACGAAGGTTCCCGCAGCCATGATGACTTTGTCGTCATACCCGGGCATGTCCCAAGGTTCCAATTTCACAAAAGAATCGACGGGAGAAACGTCCTGCACGGACTGGATGAATGCGCACAGCTCCTCTTCGGTGTTGAAACGGATGGCGCGGGTGATGTCGGCAAGCGGCTTGTCCGTCGCGGGAAAGTTCTCGTAGCCGAGCGTTTCCATACATTTGCCGATGAGAAGTCCCCCCTTGAGCGCCTGTGCAACGACGTGCGGCGCAAGGAAGAAGCCTTGAAAATAGGACTGGTATCCATACGCATAGGAGCCGATCTCTCCCCCGACGGACGGCGCGGTAAGCCGATTTTCGCAGAGACGGATGTACTTCTCCTTCCCTGCAAGATAGCCGCCCGTGGGAGCAAGTCCCCCGCCCGGGTTCTTGATGAGGCTTCCGACGATGAGATCGGCACCGACTTCGGTCGGTTCTCTCGTTTCAACGAACTCGCCGTAGCAATTATCGACGAAAATACAGCCTTCAAACCCGTGGGAGCGGACAAACGCGCAAAGCTGACCGATCTCATCGACGGTGAAGGCGTCACGAAGTTCATATCCGCGGGAACGCTGCAGGTAGATCATGTCAAAATGCCACATGTCGAGGTGGGCGGCGACATTTTCGAGGTCGATCTTGCCATCATCGGTCAGCGAAATGAGGTTGAAATGGACGCCGAAGTCGGCAAGAGAGCCGTTTCCCTCCCCCCAAATGACGGGTCGGATGGTGTCGTAAGGCTCTCCCGTAACAAAGAGAATGCGCATATTCGGGCGGAGCACGCCGAAGAGCGCGACCGTGAGCGCATGAGTTCCCGAGAGAAGAGCGGGAGAGACGATCGCCCGCTCCGCACCGAACGCATGAGCATAGACCCTGCCGAGCGCCTCTCTGCCCTCGTCCCCGTAACCGTAGCCCGTCGACGGGGAGAAATGGCGAAGGGCGATCCTTGCATCACGGAACGCATTCAAGACCTTTTCCTGATTGAAAAAAGCGACCTCGTCGATCTCGCGGAAGCGTTCCGTAAGGTCAGCTTCCGCCTTTGAAATTACTTCATTGACATTCATAAATCTTAACAACCTCTCTCGCCGCAGTCATTGGATCACTCGGCGTAATTTTATGCAGATTTTCCATTTTTTTGAAGAAAGTTTCTTGTCTTTTGGCATAATTTCGGGTATTTTGCTTGATTATGTCTGACATAGTACTCTGCAAAAGTCCTTTTTTTAAGCCTTGAACGACTTCCTTGTACCCGATGCCCTGCATACATTGGGCGTCCTCTCCGACCCCGTTTTGTAAAAGTGTCTGAACTTCTTCGATGAGTCCCCTCTTGAACATCTCGTCCACGCGACATTCGATACGGCGATAGAGCTCCGCGCGGGGATACTCGAATGAAAACGCTTCGAAAGGATAACGGGGCGTATTGCCGTCGTTCTGCTGGGACTTCTTCTTGCCCGTCAGCTCGTAGATCTCAAGCGCACGGATCACACGTTTGACGTCGTTTTCGTGCAGCCGCGCGGCGCTCTCGGGATCCACGCTCTGCAGTATGGCATGCAGGGCTTCCTTCCCCTCTTCGAGGGCGATCTTTTCGTATTTCTCCCGTATGGTCTTGTCTGCGGGCGCATTGCCGTAGGCGTGGCGATACAGGACCGCGTTGATATAAAATCCCGTCCCGCCGCAGAGAATGGGCATCTTTCCGCGTTCCAAGATCTCCTCGACGCAGGAGAGCGCCATGCGCTCGAAATCGCTCACGGAAAAACTCTCCGTGGGCGGCACAACGTCGATCATGTGGTGCGGAACCCCTTTTTTTTCGGCTTCCGACGGCTTTGCGGTGCCGATATCGAGTCCGCGATAGATCAAGAACGCGTCGCAGGAAACGATCTCCCCGTCCAAAAGGCGGGCGGCTTCCACGGCGAGCGCGGTCTTTCCCGAAGCGGTCGGTCCGCAGATGACAAGCAATTTTTTCATACGATCCGCTTGAAGAGTTTCTCCATTTCGCTCCTCTTTACCTTGACTGCGACGGGTCGCCCGTGCGGGCATTTGAGTCCCATGTCCCCGTCCATGCGCTCCAATAGCTGCTTTGCCTCCTCATCGGTCAGGAGTTCTCCTCCCTTTACCGCCGCTTTGCAGGCGGCAGACGCAAGTTTGTCCTTCAAAATGTCGGAAAGGCGAATGGCGCGGAGAGATTCCATCGATGAGAGCACTTCTCCGAAAAAGGCGCCAAGATCGATGCCCATGAGGTCGCTCGGGACTGCGGAGACCTTGATACAGCCGCTGCCGAAGTCCTCGACGTCGAATCCCATCTCCCGAAGCAGGGAGAAATTCTTTGAAAGAAAGGCATACTCCGCGGCGTTGAGTTCCAAGAGATAGGGAACGAGCATGGGCTGGGAAATGACCGTTCTCGCCGCGAGCTTTTCCTGCAGTTTGTCGTAGATGAGCCGCTCGTGTGCGGCGTGCTGGTCCACAATGTACGCTTCGTCTCCCGCTTCGTAGAAGAGATAGGTATGGAACAGTTCCCCTTTAAAGACGAGGTCTTTGACGTCCACGCGCTCCTGCTTTGCCTTGAAGTCCTGCTCGCGCAGGAATTTTTGATTCTCCGCAAAGAAATCCTCGCTTTTCTCCGTTTCGGCGGATGATACGGGCGCATGGACCGCATAGTGAACGGGATCGGGCGTATAGAATTTCGGCTCCGAGGGGTTGTTCTTGTTGGGCGAAATGTCGAATTGAAGTTCCTTTTTTGCCTCTTCATAGGTCATTTCGCGTTGATCTTGGGGCAAAACGGGCGTCGTTTGCTCTGCCTGAAGTTCTTCCTTCAAGCCGACAAGATACTCCACCGCCCTCGAATTGCCGTCGAGCACGGAAGAGATGACGGAGTACACGCTCCCGTAAATGATCTGGTTGTCCTGAAACCGCACGTCCGCTTTGTTGGGATGCACATTGACGTCCACGATCTCTTGCGGGACGTCCAGAAAGAGGACATAGAAGGGATATTGCCGCTTCATCAGATAGGCGGCGTAGGCGTTCATGACGGCGGAAGCGACCGTTTGGTTGACGACGTATCTTCCGTTCACGAATAAGCTCTGGTAGGTCCTGTTCGGCTTGGAGAAATTTCTGTTTCCGATGAACCCGTGCAGACGGATCCCGTGCTTGTCGGCAGCGATCTCAAGGCAGTTTTCGAGCGTGGAAGCCCCGTAGACGACTGCGATCGCGGCGGGAAGCCCCTCGCCGAGGGAGCGGAATTTGAGTTTCCCGTTCACCGTATAGGTAAAGGAGATCTCGGGACGGGAGAGGATGAACCGCGCCATCATGTTGGTGACGTCCCCCTCTTCCTGACTGTCCGATTTCAGGAACTTAAGCCGCGCGGGCGTATTGAAGAAGAGGTCGCAGACGGTGACTTCCGTCCCCTTTGCCCCGGCGGAAGGCTGTACTTCGCCGAGTTTTCCACCCTCGCAGGCAAGAGCATAAGCCCCCTCGCCCGCGTCGGAGACGATGCTCATGCGCGAGACAGAGGCGATGGATGCGATCGCTTCCCCGCGGAAGCCCAAGGTCGAAACGGTAAAGAGGTCCTCGGCGTCGAGAAGTTTGCTCGTCGCGTGCGGGTGATATGCCTTTGCAAGCTCATCCTTGGCGATGCCGCAACCGTTGTCGGCAACTTTGATCTTCTGCTTCCCGCCCCCTTCGATCTCGACGGCGATCTCGGTCGCACCCGCGTCGACGGCGTTTTCGACGAGTTCCTTGACAACAGAATACGGTCTGTCTACCACCTCGCCCGCCGCAATGCGGTTGTAGACGGCGGGAGAAAGAATGTTGATCATTTGAGTTTCTCCTTCCATTCCGAAATGAGTGTCAGAGCCTGCATGGGCGTCAGAAGATCGGTGTCGATCCCGTTCAGCTCTTCCCGCAAATTGAGCGGTGCTTCCTCTTCGGGAACATCCTCGGAGACGTCCGTATAGGTCTTGTCCTTCTTCTCGAGGGAACGCAGAATGCTCTTGGCGCGGGTCGTGACGGCTTCGGGAACGCCCGCGAGCGCCGCAACCTCCACGCCGAAGGAGCGGGACGCCCCGCCGCGCACGATCTTCCGAAGGAATACGATGCTCCCCGCGATCTCCCGAACGCTGATCTTGTAATTTTTGACGCCGTCAAGTTTCCCTTCCAGCTCGGTGAGTTCATGGTAGTGGGTGGCAAACAGTGTCTTTGCCCGAATGTTCTCGGTCAGATATTCGATGACCGCCCATGCTATGGAAAGCCCGTCGAAGGTGCTCGTCCCCCGACCGACCTCGTCGAGAATGAGGAGACTGTTCGGCGTCGCATTCCGCAAAATATTGGCGACTTCCGTCATTTCCACCATGAAGGTGCTTCTGTCGAGGATGAGATTGTCGCTTGCGCCGATGCGGGTGAAGATCCTGTCCGTCAAGGGAATGACCGCCCGCTTCGCGGGGACGAAACACCCGACATGCGCCATGAATACGATGAGAGCATTTTGCCTCAAATAGGTGCTCTTGCCCGCCATGTTGGGACCCGTCAGGATCATCGTGCGGTTTTCGCCGTTGTCGAGCATGCAGTTGTTGGGGACAAAACGTTCCCGCGAGATCGCTTCGACGACGGGGTGCCGCCCCTCTTCGATCTCGATCGCCCCGCCCTCGGTGAGCTGCGGGCGGGTGTATTTATTCTCCTTTGCGACGGTCGCAAAGGAGACGAGTACGTCGAGTTCGGCGATCGCCTCTGCGATCTTCTGGAACACGACGATGTTCCTTTCAAGGATCTCGAGAAGTTCGTTGTAGAGATGTTCCTCGAGGCGCTGCGCCTGATCGTCGCTGCCTAAAATTTTGGTCTCGAGTTCCTTGAGTTCGTCGCTGATGTAACGCTCCCCCGTCGTCAGGGTCTGTTTTCTCGTATAGGAATAGGGAACACGGTCCTTGAAGGAGTTGCTGACTTCGATATAGTAGCCGAACACACGGTTGTACCCCACTTTGAGGGTCCTGATTCCCGTCTTTTCCCGTTCCCTCGCTTCCAGCTCGGCAAGGAGTGCCTTGCTCTTCGTCTTGACGTCGCGGAGCGCATCGAGCTGGTCGTTATAGCCTTCCTTGATATAATTCCCTTCCCGCAACGTCGTGGCGATCGGAGAGATCGCGCCGTCGATGAGCGCACAGATGTCCTTGGTATCCGCCATGCGGCTCGAAATGGACGTGAGGAGCTGGGAATTGAAGCCAGAGAGCTGAAATTTGATATTCGGCACGATCGCGAGAGAAGCGGAGAGCGCCAGACAGTCCCGCGGCTGCAAATTGCCGTTTGAGATGCGCCCCGTCAGTCTCTCGATGTCGTGCATACCGCCGAGCATGTCGCAAAGCCCCATGCGGACGACGCCCGCGCGGAAGAGTTCATCCACGGCGTCAAGCCGCTTTTCAATGCGCTCGATGTTCCGCAACGGGTTCAAAAGGACGGAAGACAGCTTCCTCGCGCCCATGCCCGTTTTCGTCCTGTCGAGAAGCCACAAGAGGGATCCGTACTTCTTCCCCTCTCCGTGATTCCTCAAGATCTCGAGGTTGCGAAGCGCCGTCGGATCGACGGTCATGTGATCGGCTGTTTCGGCAAAATGCAGGGAGTTGATGTTCTTGAGGGCGTGCTTTTGCGTCTCCAAGAGGTAGGCGATGAGGGCGCCCGCCGCGATCGTCGCCTCTTCGTGCCCGTCCATGCCGAGCGCTTCCATGGAAGCGACGGAAAGTTGGTCTTTCAGACATTTTTCGGCGCTTACGCGCTGGAAGGCGTACGGAAGATAGCAGGAAAGGGGCGGAAGCACGCCGCGTGTCACCTCGGCGCAGTCCTTGCTTTCAAAGAGGAAATCGTCGTTGCAGATGATCTCGGCGACAGAGAGGTTGACGAGCGCGGAGATACACTTCTCGGCGCTCGAAAGTTCGGCGCAGCTCAACTCCCCCGTCGTGATATCCGCCCACGCGAGGGCGTACTTGCCGTTTTTCTTGTAGGCACAGGCGATGTAATTGTTCTTCTTTTCGTCGAGAAGACTCTCTTCGGTCACCGTCCCCGCCGTCACGACGCGGATGACGTCCCTGTCGACCATGCCTTTGCTCTCCTTGGGGTCGGAGAGCTGTTCGCAGATAACGACCTTCTCCCCCGCCCCGACGAGCTTCTGGATATAGGTATCTGCGGCATGGTAGGGAACGCCGCACATGGGCGCCCTCTCCTTCAGTCCGCAGTCCCTGCCTGTCAAGGTCAGGTCGAGGATCTTGCTCGCCTTCTGGGCGTCCTCGAAGAACATCTCGTAAAAGTCGCCCAAACGATAAAAGACGATACAGTCGGGATGTGCGTCCTTGACTTTTCTCCAATGTTCCATCATCGGTGAAAGACCCATGTTGTTTCCTCCGTCACTCTACAATGCTTCCGTAAAGGGAAATGCCGTTCGCGCGTTCGACGGCGAGCGTGACAAATTCCCCGATCCTGTTGGTTTTGCTCTCAAAATAGCCCATTCTCCCGTATTCGTCCCTGCCGAGGTAGAGTTTTTTCTTCTCGTCGTACCCCTCACAGAGGATCTCGCAGCATTTCCCGACATAGGAAGAGCTGATCGTCCTCGTCTGTTCGTTGACGGCGTCGATGAGGCGGGAAAGCCTGTCCTTGGAAACTTCCTCGGGGATCTGTCCGTCCATCGCGGCAGCCTTCGTCCCCGTCCGCGGGGAATAGATGAACATGAATGCCGAGGCGAACCCCGCTTCCTTCACGAGGGAGAGCGTCTCGAGGAATTCCTCTTCCGTCTCCGTCGGAAAGCCGACGATGATGTCTGTCGTGACGGCACAGTCGGGAATTTCTCTGCGGAGCATGGCGATCTCCTCAAGATATTTTTCCCGCGTGTAACGCCTGTTCATGAGGGATAAAATGCGGTTTGAACCCGATTGCACGGGCAAATGAATGGAATTGCAGATCTTTTTATGTTTTTTGACGACCGCGACAAGCTCCTCGGAGAAATCCTTCGGATGCGAGGTCATAAAGCGCAGACGGAAATTCCCCTCGATCTCCGCACATCGGTCGAGGAGCTGCGGGAACGTCGTGCCGTCCTCTCCGCGGTAGGAATTGACATTCTGTCCGAGCAGTGTGATCTCCTTGTATCCTTCCCGTGCGAGAGCGGCGACTTCCCGCACGACATCGTCCGCCTTGCGGGAACGTTCCCGCCCGCGGACGTAGGGCACGATGCAGTACGAACAGAAGTTGTTGCAGCCGTACATGATGTTGACCCATGCCCCGGGGTAGCCCGTGCGCACGGGAGAGATACCGTCCTCTGTCTCTTCCCGCTCCTCTTTGAGCGAAAAGACGCGCTTCTTCTGCGCCCGTTTTCTGTCGATGAGGTCTCCGAGTTCCCCCAAATTATGGGTGCCGAAGAGGATGTCGACGAAGGGGAATTTCTCACGGATGAGTTCCGCCTTGCCCTTCTCCTGCGCCATGCACCCGCCGACGGCAATGATGAGGTCCTTTTTCTCCCGCTTGTGCCGTTTGAGTGCGCCGATGTTGCCGAAAGCGTGATTTTCGGCATTTTCACGGATGCAGCAAGTGTTAAAGACGATGATGTCGGCGTCGTCGATGTCCGACTCTTCGGTATACCCCTTTTCGCGGAGCACGCCTGCGATCTTCTCCGACTCATGCAGATTCATCTGGCATCCGTATGTGACGATGTGATATTTCATACCTTGATTTCCGAAAGAATTTCCCCCACTTTCCCGTGCAGAACGAGGTCGCATTGGCTGTCGAGCGGCGTGGGATCGCGGTTGATGAGAACGAGATATTTCCCTCTGAAGGAACTGACAAAGCCCGCAGCGGGATAGACGGTGAGCGAAGTCCCCGCGACGATGAGCGTATCCGCCGCGGCAATGGCGCGGACCGCCCCGTCGACCGTATCCCCGTCGAGCGGTTCGCCGTACAGGACGACATCGGGCTTCACGAGTCCCCCGCAATCGCAGCGGGGAACCCCGTTTGCGGCAGCGATCTGCTCCGCCGAATAGGTCTTTCCGCATTTCAGGCAGGTATTTTTGTGTACGGTGCCGTGAAGCTCGTAGACGGTCTTGCTCCCCGCCTTCTGGTGAAGTCCGTCGATATTCTGCGTGACGACGGCGAGAAGTTTCCCCTTCTCTTCCAGTTCGGCGAGCTTTTTATGCGCGGCGTTCGGCTCTGCCCAAAGAGGGAGCATCTTGTCGCGGTAGAACTTATAAAATTCCTCGGTGTGCGAGAAAAACCAGTCGTGCGAGAGCATCGTCTCGGGCGAGACGGTGTATTTTTGACGGTAAAGACCGTCCTCGGAGCGGAAATCGGGGATCCCGCTCTCGGTCGATACGCCCGCACCGCCGAAAAAGACGATCTTGCGGCTTTCATCGATGATCTGCTGTAAAGTTTTCATACGGAGATATTATAACATAAATAAAAGGGATTTTCAATCATCTTTGAGGAAAATTCGGCTTCGGGACTGCTTATTTTTTTTGCCCGAGCACATACTGTCACAGATGAAAAAGGTACTGCTTGCGGTCCTGATCCCCCTCGGGGTGACGGCGGCGCTCCTTCTCGGGGGGCTTTTCTATTCTTTCGGCGTGACGGCGGGCGTCAGGCTCGACAGCGAAAAACTGCGTCTCTCCACGGCGTGCGTCAGGATCTACGACGGCGAAGGGAAACAGGTCGAGTCGGCGAGGAGAAAAAGCGTCTCTTCGGACGATCTGCCCGCATATGTCCCGCAGGCGTTCATCGCCGTCGAGGACAAGCGGTTTTATTCCCATCAAGGACTTGACATTCGGCGCATCGGCGGTGCGCTCCTCAAAAACATCACATCGTTTTCCTTTCGGGAAGGCGCTTCGACGATCTCCCAACAGCTCATCAAGAATACCCATTTGACGAGCGAAAAGACGATCGCACGCAAGCTGAAGGAAGTGAAATTGACGCAGCAACTCGAAAAGAAGTACTCGAAAGACGAGATCATCGAACTGTACCTCAACTCGATCTACTTCGGGCACGACGTGTTCGGCATCGCCGCGGCATCCGATTTTTACTTCGGCAAAGAGGCAGAAACCCTCTCCCCCGCCGAGGGCGCGATGCTTGCGGCGCTCGTGAAGTCACCCAACCGCTATTCTCCCTTCCGCAACGCAGAAGCCTGCCGTTCCCGCCGTAATTTTGTCCTGAAACTCATGAAAGAGCAGGGCTATCTGGATGAAACTGCCTATGCGGAAGCCGTAAATGCGCCGCTCCCCGAGATCTCTTCCGAAAAAAAGAGCGGCGACGTCTACCTCTCCCTCGTGTTCGACGAACTGCTCGACATCTTTCCGACCGCCGACATCGGCGACCTCGGCCCCATCCGTGTCTACACGTTTTTGGATCGCAAGCTGCAGCGCAAGGTTGAAGAGGCAGAAGCCGATTCGGACGTCTGTGCGCTTGTCCGAGACAACAGGACGGACGGGTTGAAAGCGTTCTATTCGACATGCGGCGCCCTGAAACGACTTCCCGCCTCTACGTTGAAGCCCCTTCTCGTCTACGGACCCGCCATCGAAGAGGACATCATCTGCCCCGCAACGCCGATCTTGGACGAAAAAACGGACTTCAACGGGTATTGTCCTGACGATGCGGGCGGCGCAAGCGGCAAATACATGAGCGCACGATACGCGCTTTCGCACAGCGTCAACATTCCCGCCGTCAAGATCCTGAACACGATGGGCTGCGAAAAGGCGGCTGCATACCTCGACAGGATGGGACTGCATGTCGGGGAAGAGGACCTCTCTCTCGCCCTCGCGCTCGGCGGGATGAAGGAAGGTTTTCCGCTCCCCGCACTTGCGGACGGATATGCCGTCTTTGCAAAACAGGGGGTCTATGCGCCCTCAAAAGTCATTTCCCGCATCGAAAACAGCAAGGGAAAAGTCATTTACGAGTACAAACCCCGCGAAAACAGGGTCTTTTCCGAAGAAACGAGCTATCTCATCAACGACATGCTGAAAACTGCCGCCAAGGAAGGAACGGCGAAAAAACTCAAAAATCTCCCCTATGACGTCTGTGCAAAGACGGGGACCGCGGAGGGCAAGAAAGACAATACAGATGCTTATACGATCGCCTATACGTCGGAAGATACCGTAGCGGTCTGGCTCGGGAACAGGGACAACACGGAAATCGGGGCAACGGGCGGAGGGCTTCCCGCGAATCTCGCGCTCGGGATCCTGAAAGAGATCTACGGGGACAGAGCGCCCGCTCCGTTTCCGCCCTGCGACGGCGTGGAAGCTCTCCCGATCGATATGCAGGAATACGAAAAAAATCACAAAATTTTGCTCTCCGACCCAAACTCCCCCTTCCTGACAGACAGAAAAGAGCTGTTCAAAAAGAGCTTTGAACCGCTGGAGAGAAGTACGCGCTATTCGGCGCCGAAGATCGAAAAACCGACGATTTCCGTCAAAAATGGGACCGTAAGCATAGTACTATGTCAGACAGAGTACTATGATTATGTCATAAAAAGAGAAAATCGCGGTAAGGAAACCACGATCTACAGCGGGAAATATCAAAGATGTATCAGCGACAATTCCGTAAAGGCGGGCGAAAGTTACCGCTACAGCGTCACGCCCTACTATAAAGATATCGAGGGAGAGACCGTCTATCTCCCCCTCGTTCATATCGATCCAAGCGATTCGCTCCCCGAGAATTGGTGGAATCAGAATTTGATGATCTCCCTCGAGGATAGAGCTTCTTCAACGAGCGCATCGATGTCGAGTTTCCTCTCCTCTTCCTCGATGAAGGAAAGTTTGGGGTGGATCGCGGGAAAATCGGGCAAAAAGACGGTGCAGCAGTCCTCATAGGGCAATGTCGACGTCTCAAAGGTACCGATCTTTTTTGCGACCTCGACGATATCCTCTTTGTCGAACCCGATGAGCGGACGCAAAACGGGAAGCCGTACAACGGCGTTCGAGGCCGTCAGTCCCTCGAGCGTCTGGCTCGCGACCTGCCCGAGGCTCTCCCCCGTGACGAGGCAGCCCGCCCCCGTTTGATGCGCAAGGCGCTCCGCGATGCGGAACATGAAACGGCGCAAGAGCGTGACATTGAGTTCGGCGGCGCAGTTTCTGTGGATCTCTTCCTGAATGTGCGTGACGCTCACCGTCGTGAGGCGGGTGACGAGCGTATAATCGGAAAGAAGTTTCGAAAGCGTCACCACCTTTTCCTTGGCGGCTTCATTGGTATAGGGATAGCTGTGGAAATGGAGCAGTTCGACGGTCATCCCTCGCTTCGCCATCATGTAGCCCGCAACGGGCGAATCGATGCCCCCCGAGATCAGGAGAAGTCCCTTTCCCGCTGTCGAGACGGGCATTCCATGCGATCCGTCCGTGAAAGAGCCGAAAACAAGCGCTCTGCCGCCTTCACGGATGTCGATATAGACGGTGTGTTCGGGCGTGTGCACGTCCACTTTCAGAGACGGGAATCGATCCAGAAGTCTGCCGCCGATGCGGGCGCTGATCTCCATGGACGTGAGCGGATAATGTTTGTCCCCGCGGTGCGTCTCCACTTTGAACGTTCCAGACTGCGGTGCGACGAGCTTTGCGGCGGCAAAGACGCCGTCCTCGTCATTTTCCACGAGCAGACCTTCCGAGTAAGAATGCACGCCGAACACCTTGGAGATGCGGCGCATGATCTCGTCCGTCATTTCCTCGTCAAATTCGGCGATAAGATACCTTCCGCTCGTGCGGTGGATCTCATGGCGGATGCCTTTCAGGGCTTTTTCAAGGTTGTTCCCAAAGACGCGCTCGAAATAGCCGCGGTTTTTTCCTTTCAAATGGATCTCCGCATAGCGGATGATGATGACTTTTTCCATATGGATCCTCGTGATGCGTTCCGCACGGTCATGCGCGGGACTGTAAAACTGTATTTTGATATTCTCTTGCGGTCGAATTGAGGATTTCCGCCGCTTCTGTAATCTCCCGCTCCGTTGTGGCGGGCGAAAAACTGCACCGCAGGACGCCGTCAAGGACTTTTTCCGTATAACCGCACGCCGTCATGACGCGGCTGAAGCGGTTTTTGGAAGAACAGGCGCTACCCGTTCCCATGCACAGACCGCGATCCCAGAGCATGCGCTGCAGCACCTCTCCGCGCATTCCGACGGCGGAGACGGTGAGGATGTACGGCGACCCCTTTTCGGGAGAAAGTAGCGTAAAAATCTCCCGATCGAGAAGAGATATTAGCTTTTCCCGCATTTTTCCCAGCCTTTCGAGGTCGGATCTGACGGTTTTGAATTTCTTTTCGGCGGCATAGGCGAACACGACGATGCCGAACGTGTTCTCCGTCCCGCTCCGCAGATTCCCTTCCTGTCCGCCCCCGAAGAGATACGGGTCCAAGGCGAGTCCCTTGCGCTTGAAGAGAGCGCCCGTGCCCTTGAGTCCGCCGATCTTGTGGGCGCTGACCGCATAGAGATCGACTTCCTGCGGCAGGACGAAGGACAATTTCCCGAACGCCTGCACGCCGTCGCTGTGGAAGAGCGTACGGGGATTTTTTTGCTTGACCGCCCTTGCGATCGCCCCAATGTCGTTGACGGCGCCCGTTTCGTTATTGACATGAACGACGGAGACGAGGCTCGTCTTTTCATCCACGAGATGCAGGATGCTCTCGCATCTCACGCTTCCGTCCCGCTCCACGGGAGCAAAACGGGGTTCGATCCCGCGATTTTTCAGCTCGTTGACGCTCGAATAGACCGCTGCATGTTCGCCCGCCGTCGTGACGACGTTTCCCCTCTTTCCGCCCGAAAAGATCGCTTGATTGTCGGCTTCGGTCCCGCATGAGGTGAAAATGAGGTCAAATCTTCCCGTCCCGCCCAAGGTTTTCAGGAGAGTTTCCCGCGCTTCGCCGAGTTTTTTGGAAACGGCAAAACCCCCGCCGTATCTGGCAGAGGGGTTGAAATAAAGATCGGTCGTAAATTCTGCCGCGCTTCGGAGCGCCTCTTCGTCGGGACGGGTCGTGGCGGCATTGTCAAAGTAGATCATTCTCTCTCAAATTTGTTGATGCCCGCCGCCCGCACGAGGTATTCGAGGAGCATCTGTCTGCATTCTAAAATGTACAGGGTCTTTCCGAGCGATCCGCCGACAAGCAGGTAGATGAACTGCTTGTCCTCCGCGGGATACTTGTTCGGCGTCAAGAACTTCGGCTTATTGCCCTGCAGTCCGCGCAGGACATTGTCGTAGGAAGGTTTCTCGCAATATCCGATCTTCAGGATGGAATCCGCCGAGATCGTTCCGAAATACTTCCTCGATCTGCCGTTAAAGACCTTGGTGATACGGAGTTCGTCCTCGACAAAGGTATAGTCGTAACTGAGGTTGAATCTCTTTTTGATGAACCAAAAGACAACGCCGCCGCCCACAAAGGACAGGATAAAGATGAGCCAGACGCCGATGATGACGACTTTTTGGACGGTCTCCAGTTCTTCGTTTCCGATCACGCCCTGAAAGACGGACGTCGCAAAGAAAGCGGTCACGCCCGCGACGACGAAACAGAGGATGGAAAGGACGAGAAAAAGGATATAGAACTTCTCTTCCGTCGCGGCGCGGCTGCAGACGGCGCTCTCTTCATATAAAAGGTCCCGTTGCATCAGAATTCCACCTTCCCCTCATAAATTTTTCTGACATTGCCCGTCAGCGTAACGGAGCCGTCCGCATCGCAATGGACGGTCAGGTCCCCTCCGCGTACCTTGACGGTGATATCTGTACCCGATTTGCACAAGCCGTTCGACACGCAGGCGAATGCCGCAGCCGCCGCCCCCGTGCCGCTCGAGTACGTCTCACCGTTCCCCTGCTCCCACGTGCGCATCTTGATGGTCGCCTCGTTGACGACTCTGACGGCGCCGATGTCGGGCTTCTCCGCAAAGTTCTTGTTCTCCCCGATCGCGTCGGCGATGTCCTTCAGGGAGACTTCCTCCACGCGGTCGCAGAATACGATGTAGTTCTGTCTGCCGAGGTCGACGAGCACCGATCTCTCCGATTCGACGCCCTTCCTGGGCAGTTTCCCCGCGGGGAGCTTCTTCAGACGCGGTTTCCCGAGTTCCACGCTTGCCGATGTGACGACGCCGCCGAAGGAGAATACTTTGAGTTCCTTCACTCCGTTCATCGTCTCGATCGTCATGGTCTCCTTTGGGACGATGCCCTTCTCGTACAGATATTTGGCTGCGCAGCGGATGGCATTGCCCGCGATCGCCCCCTCGGAGCCGTCTTGGTTGAAAATGCGCATCTTCGCATCCGCGACCTGCGATCTGGTCAGAATGACGATGCTGTCCCCGCCGATCCCGTAGTGTCGGTTGACGAAGTTCACGGCGAGGGACTCGGGACAGGTGATCTTCTCTTCCATGTCCTCGAAGAAGATGAAGTCATTCCCGCACGATTCGAGCTTGGTGAAGTCGAGCTTGGTCCGCTCGGTGCGGAGATGGTTGATATCCACAAGCTCGGTATTATTTTCGGTAAATTTGCTCGCGATGATGTCACAGAGCGCGTTTGCCGTATCGAGAGAGGTCAGGACGGTGATGCCGAGCAGGATCGCATGATGGTGCAGTTCGATATAGTCCTGAATGGAATCGACGTCCGTCTTGCCCGTATAGACGATGTAATCGATCTTTCCCTCGTCCATGAGCTTGCAGACCTGCTTCGTCGCCTTGAGACGTTCGACGACGGTGACGTCTGCGCCGAGGTCGGAGATGACCTTCGCCGTGCCCGCGGTCGCATACAGGCGGCAGCCGAGATCGGCAAATTTCTTTGCGATGGAGACAAGTTCGGGCTTATCCTGATCGTTGACGGTGAAATAGACGCCGACGGGCTTCTCCTTTGTCGGATGGCACATCTTGAAGCCCGCGGAGACGAGTCCCTTGAAGAGCGCTTCCTCGATTGTCTTGCCGATGCCGAGCACCTCGCCCGTGGACTTCATTTCTGGCCCGAGCTGGGAATTGACGTCGTTGAGTTTTTCGAAGGAGAACACGGGGACTTTGACTGCAACGTAGGGAGAATCGGGATAGAGTCCCGTTCCGTAACCGAGTTTTTTGAGTTTTGCCCCCGCCATGATCTTGGTGGCAAGCTCTACCATGGGCACCCCCGTCACCTTGGAGATGTACGGGATCGTGCGGCTCGCACGGGGGTTGACTTCGATGACGTAGAGCTGGTTCCGATAGATGAGATATTGGATATTGATGAGACCCTTTGTCTTGAGTTCGAGCGCAAGTTGCGTGGAGACTTCCACGATCCTCGCCTTCATCGCATCGGAAAGATGGTAGGGCGGATAGACGGCGATGGAGTCGCCCGAATGCACGCCCGCGCGTTCGACGTGTTGCATGACCCCGGGGATCAGCACGTCGACGCCGTCCGAAATGGCATCGACCTCAAGCTCGCTCCCCATCAGGTATTTGTCGCAGAGGACGGGGTTCTCGATGCGCTGCGAGAGGATCACGTCCATATAGCGGGAAATGTCGTTTTCGGTGAAGGCGATCGTCATGTTCTGCCCGCCGATGACATAGCTCGGGCGGAGCAGGACGGGATAGCCGAGCGTCTCCGCGGCGCGGATCGCTTCCTCTTTCGTCATGACGGTCAGCCCCTTGGGACGGGAAATGGAGAATCGTTCCAAAAGTTCGTCGAAGCGTTCCCGATCCTCCGCCATGTCCACACTGTCGGCGCTTGTCCCGAGGATCCGCACCCCCGTCTTTGCGAGGTAGGCGCAGAGCTTGATCGCCGTCTGTCCCCCGAAGGTGATGACGACGCCGTACGGCTTCTCCACGTCGATGACATTCTGCACATCCTCGGGCGTAAGAGATTCGAAATAGAGCCTGTCCGCCGTATCGAAATCGGTGGAGACCGTCTCGGGATTGTTGTTGATAATGATGACTTCGTATCCGAGCTGTTTGAGCGTCCAGACGCAATGGACGGAAGAATAGTCGAATTCGATCCCCTGCCCGATGCGGATGGGACCCGAACCGATGACGATGACCCTCTTTTTGCGGGAACGTTCGACAAATGGCTTTGCCTCGTCGTGCGCGGGGTCGTCGTACGTCGAATAGAAGTACGGGGTCGCGGCGCTGAACTCGGCGGCGCAGGTGTCGACCATCTTAAAGACAGCCCGTCTGTGCGCCGGCAGCTTCTGCCCCGAGAGTCCGAGGAGCGTCTTATCGGTAAATCCGAGCCGTTTCCCTTCCAGATACTCTGCGCGGGTGAGCTTTTTCCCCGTGATGTGCTTCTCGTAGCGGATGAGGTTGACAAACTTTTCGAGGAACCACTCGTCGATCTTGGTGACGCCGTAGATCTCATCGACGGGGATCCCCTTCTTGAGCGCCGCATAGACGGCGAAGAGCCGTTCGTCGGTCATCTTCGTGATCTCGATGCGGAGCTGTTCCTGCGTCATCTTTTCGAACTTCGGGTGGTCGAGCGTCTCGAGGGAGATCTCTGCGCCGCGGACTGCTTTCATGATCGCCTGTTCGAAGGACGATCCGATCGCCATGACTTCCCCCGTCGCCTTCATACGGGATCCCAACGTCCGCTTTGCGTACAAAAATTTATCAAAGGGCCACTTGGGGAGCTTCACGACGACATAGTCGATCGCGGGTTCGAAGCAGGCGTACGTCTTTCCCGTGACGTCGTTCTTGATCTCGTCGAGGGTGTAGCCGAGAGCGATCTTGGTCGCAACTTTTGCGATCGGATAGCCCGTCGCCTTGCTCGCAAGCGCCGAGGAGCGCGAAACGCGGGGGTTGACTTCGATCACGGCGTACTCGAAGCTGTCGGGATTCAGGGCGAACTGGCAGTTGCATCCCCCCTCGATGCCCAGCTCTGCGATGATGTTGAGAGATGCCGTGCGGAGCATCTGGTATTCCTTATCGGAGAGAGTGACGGCGGGTGCGATGACGACGGAATCGCCCGTGTGGATCCCGACGGGGTCGACGTTCTCCATGGAGCAGACGGTGATGACATTGCCCTTGCCGTCGCGGAGAACTTCAAATTCGATCTCCTTCCAGCCGCCGATGTACTTCTCGATGAGCACCTGCGTGATGGGAGAAAGCATCAGCCCGTTGTGTGCGATGAGCCGAAGCTCTTCCTCGTCATAGGCGACGCCCCCGCCCGCACCGCCGAGCGTGAACGCGGGACGGACGATGACGGGATAGCCGAGTTCTTCGGCGATCTTGACGCAATCGTTTTCGGTATAGGCGATATCGGAGGGAACGACGGGTTCGGAGATCTTTTGCATGGTCTCCTTGAAGAGTTCTCTGTCCTCTGCCCGATCGATGGCATCGAGCTTGGTACCGATGAGTTTGACCCCCCATTCGTCCAGAAAACCGCTCTTTGCGAGCTTGCAGCCCATCGTAAGCCCCGTCTGTCCGCCCAGAGAGGCGAGCAGGGAATCGGGACGCTCCTTGATGATGATGCGCTTCAAACTCTCCTCGGTGAGCGGTTCGAGGTAGATCTCGTCGGCGAGCATCTTGTCCGTCATGATGGTGGCGGGGTTAGAGTTGCAGAGGACGACGTTCATGCCCGCATCCTTGAGGACACGGCAAGCCTGTGCTCCCGCATAGTCGAATTCCGCAGCTTGTCCGATGACGATAGGACCCGAGCCGATGACAAGTACTTTCCTGATATCGCTTCTCAATGGCATCTCACTTGTCCTCCTTTGCGGCTTTCATGTTCGTGACGAATCTGTCAAAGAGGAAGTTCGCGTCCTGCGGTCCGCTGCAGGCTTCGGGATGGAATTGCACAGTAAAGGCGTTCACAGCGGGATAGTCAACCCCCTCGCAGGTGCCGTCGTTGCAGTTGACGAAGGAGAGTTCCCCTTTTGCCTTTAAGCTGTCGGAGACGACTTCGTAGCCGTGATTTTGGGAAGTGATGTACACTCTGCCCGTCTCCAAATGCTTGACGGGCTGGTTGGCGCCGCGATGCCCGTATTTCATCTTGCGGGTCGTACCGCCCATCGCGAGTGCAAAGAGCTGATGCCCGAGGCAGATGCCGAAGATGGGAAGTTTCCCGATCAATTTACGGATATTTTTGATGATCTCCGTATTTTCGGCGGGATCCCCGGGACCGTTGGCAAGCATGACGCCGTCTGCCTTGAGGCGGAACACCTCTTCGGCGGGATAGTGGGCGGGAACACAGATGACGCGGCAATTCCGCTTCAAAAGTTCATGTTCGATGTTGTGTTTGACGCCGAAGTCATAGAGAACAACAGTGTATTTCCCGTACTCGCCCGAGACCGTGATCTCGTCGGAAGTCACGGACTCAACGGCGTTTTTGACTCTGTACGCCCGCAGACGTTCGAAATCGGAGAAAGGCTTGAAGGAGATCGCGGCGTTCATGACCCCCGCTTCCCGCACAGTGCGGGCGATCTCACGAGTATCGACGCCGTAGATCGCGGGGATGCCCTCTCGCTTGAGATATTCTTCCAAAGTCAGCTTGCAGCGGAAGTTGGAAGGGGTCGTGCACCGTTCCCGAACGACATAGGCGCTCGCATGGCACTTGATGCTCTCAAAGTCCTCGGGGATGACGCCGTAGTTCCCGATGAGCGGGAAGGTCTGCATGATGATCTGACCGTAATAGCTGGGATCGGTGAGCGTCTCGATGTACCCCGTCATTCCCGTCGTGAAAACAAGCTCCCCGACGGTCTCCCGCTCTGCGCCGAAAGATCTTCCCTCGAACACACGCCCGTTCTCAAGCGTTAAATATGCCTTTTTCTCCATAAGCTCTCCCTGTGTAAAAAAGTCAAAGTTCGGGCAGTCAAAGCCTCAAAAGGGCAAAATTTTTTTGCCGTTTTCGGCGGCAAATTCTCTATCGTTCCGATTATACCACAAACGCCGCTGCTCCGTCAAGCGTAGGCGCGAAATTCCGCAAATCCGTTTCTGCTCAATTTATTGCTTGAAATATTCAACATATTGCGAAAGAATGGTTATTTATGCCTGACATAGTACTATGCAAATCGTTCAAAACGGCATTTTATTATGGAATCGGCGGCGCTGAAGCGCCGCCGTGTTTACTCTGTTTCATTTTTGAGATCGGGATAAAAAGAGGAAAGTTCCTCCGCCGTAAATTGTTCTTCGTAGCTCTTGGCAAAGAGGACTTTTTTGGGGAAAACGAACTTGTCCCTCGAATCCTGTGTTTCGAACGTGCAGATAAATTTCCGCTTGCTCTCTCTGACTTCCTTGCATCCTCTCTTCACGTCGTAGGTGTATGTCTTGCGCTTTGTCTTGACATGCACGACCTGCTCGGTCGTCTCGAATCCGATGACGGTCCCCATCGAGATCCCGAGCGCGTAGAAGCCGTAGAGGATAAAGTAGGCGACCATGCCGACGGGAAAGATGATCCAGAATGCCGCGTAGCCCATGCAGGCAAAGATGAGCGAGATCATGAGGAGCGGGAGCGCGACGCAGCTGAACACGATGAAGAGCTTCTTGCAGAAGTTGACGTATTTCAGGACGGATGGCTTGTAGATCTTCATTGCCCGTCCTCCGCAAAGTCCACGCGGAAACGGGTCAGCACGTCTCCGTCCGCACACGCTTCACAGATCGTATAGCTGTCAAGATCTTGCCGCAAAAGAACGATCTCTTTCCCCTCTTTGGCTTGCTTGATATAGTTGATGCAGAACGAGGAGATGCGCTTCCTTGATAGTTCTTCCATCGTGAAGCAATCAGTGAAGAAATCGAGGTATCTCGTATTGTTGGCGTGCAGATAATGGTCGCAATGGGAGACGTTCACGCGCATGCGGTAGACTTCCCTACCCTCGGTGAGTTTTGCGATCTTCCAATTCGGGACTTCCACCGTCTTTTCGTTCCTGTAGGGGCATTTTTCGTTGGTCTCCCCGAGTTTTTCGGGAAGGAGCAGCGAAAAGTCGTTCATATCGACGAGGCACCAGCGGGAAGCGAGCGCCGCGACCTCTTCCTCGCCCGAAAGAACGCGATAATGGCGTTCAAAGATGACGTGGCGGGGCGGGAGCGGCCATGTTTCCACAGTGATCGTTTCCCCGAGGCGGATGGGACGGCGGAACTTGCAATAGGTGTTCACCACCAAAAACCCGTAATGGAGCGGCTTCAGATCGTCATAACCGAATCCGAGTTCGTCCGCGCTTCTGCAGGCAGACTCCTGCACGAGCGCGAGGAGCGCCGTCAATGACAGCTCATCCTTGAAATCAAAGTCGGAATATCTCAAAGCATATGTTTTTCTGTTGCAGTACGCCATATCGGGGGTATTATATCACGGCGGGAAAGGATTGTCAAATGTTAAGAGGTCTCTGTCGTGAGAAAGGACAGCGACCCTTCCAGAATCGCCGATGCGATCTTCTTTTGGTAATCCTCGGTGACGAGGAGCTTTTCATCCTCCGCATTGGACAAAAACCCGCATTCTACGATGACGGACGGATACTCGCTGCAGTTCAGGACGTAATAGTCCCCCTTCAGCGCATCCGACTTCTTGACACATTCGGGCATCCTGTTGAGCGAGTCCTGAATGTGTGCCGCGAGAAGCCGCGAAGGGACGGAGTTTTCCCGAAAAAACACCTGTGCGCCCCGCCGAGAACGCATGGGAAAGAAATTCTGGTGGACGGAAATGACGAGGGCGGGCATGCTCTCGTTGATGACCTCCGCCCTCTTTTTCATGTCCCGCTTCTTATAGCCGTTCGTCGCAGTGCCGTAAAGCCCCGCCTCGGTCGGACGGGTCTGGATCACATAGAATCCTGCGTCCTCGAATGCCGTCTGTAAGATCCTCGAGAGGGACAGGTTGATGTCGCTCTCCTTTGTCCCCGTCTCGATCCCGACGACTCCGCCGTCCACGCCGCCGTGTCCCGCATCGATGACGACGACAAGACGGCTTGTCTGCGCCGCCGTGCGCGAGAGCGCAAAGAAACAGACGCCGAACGTCAAAGCGACGACAAGCAAGATCGCGAGAAACCCCATCGCCACCCGATGACGATAAAAAAAATTCATACAATACTGTATGAATCTGCTTTTCGATTTAGAATTGCCCCGCGGAAGCGAAGCTGCCCGCGGAGACATCTCTAATTGTCACTCTTTGCCCGCGATAAATTCGTCGATGGCACGCGCCGCAACCTTCCCCGCGCCCATGGCGAGAATGACCGTGGCGGAACCCGTCACCGCGTCTCCGCCCGCAAAGACGCCCTCGAGGGATGTTTTCCCGTTCTCATCGGCGGCGATCTCGCCGCGCGGCTTCGTCAAAAGCCCCGCCGTCGTCTGCTTGATGAGCGGATTGGGAGAGGTCCCGAGCGCCATGATGACGCAGTCTGCTTCGATGCGGAACTCGCTCCCTTCCTTGACGACGGGTCTGCGTCTGCCGCTCTCGTCGGGTTCCCCGAGTTCCATCCGCACACATTCGAGCGCGACGACGTTGTTATCGCCGTCCGTCACGATCTCGACGGGATTGGTGAGGAGCTGAAGTTCGATCTCCTCTTCGACGGCATGCTCGACTTCCTCGCGCCGCGCGGGAAGTTCCTCTCTGCTCCTGCGGTAGACGATAAAGACCTTTTCCGCGCCGAGCCGCTTTGCCGTCCGCGCCGCGTCCATTGCGACATTGCCGCCGCCGACGACCGCCACCCGCTTCCCGCGGTAGATGGGCGTCGCGCTGTCCGCTTCGTATGCCTTCATGAGATTCGCACGGGTAAGATATTCGTTCGCCGAGAAAACGCCCTTGGCGTTCTCCCCCTTGATGCCCATAAAGCGGGGAAGTCCCGCGCCCGTTCCGAGAAAGACCGCCTCAAAGCCGAGTTCCCGTTTGAGTTCTTCGACCGTATAGAGCCGACCGATGACGCTGTCCATCTCGATCTTCACGCCGAGTCCGAGCAGATGCTCCACTTCCCGACGGACGATCTCTTTGGGCAGGCGGAATTCGGGAATGCCGTAAACGAGCACGCCGCCCGCCGTGTGGAGCGCTTCGAATACGGTCACTTCATATCCGCGTTTGGCAAGTTCCCCCGCGCAGGCAAGACCCGCGGGACCCGATCCAACGACCGCGACTCTGTGCCCGTTGGAGACGGGGCGATCTGTCTTTTCCGAATGGGAGAGATGATAGTCCGCCGCAAAGCGCTCGAGACGTCCGATCCCGACGGGTTCCCCCTTGACGCCGCGGACACAAAACTTTTCACATTGTCTTTCCTGCGGACAAACTCTGCCGCAGACGGCGGGAAGAGAAGAACTCTCTCCGATGATCCGATAGGCTCCCTCAAAGTCCCCTTCGGCGATCTTTGCGATAAAGTCGGGGATCATGACGGAGACGGGACATCCGTCCACGCAGGGATGTGCCTTGCAATGGAGACAGCGCTGCGCCTCGTGCCTTGCCGTCTCCCCGTCATAGCCGAGGGAGACTTCCTCAAAATCACGATTTCTGACGAGGGGGTCCCGTACGGGCATGGGATATTTCGTCGTGCGAAGATCCATCAGTTCCCCTCCTTTTTGTAGAGATTGCAATGTTTTTCCCGCGCCTCTGCCTCAAACGCAAGATAGGAGCGGTTGCGCCCGATCGCCTCGTCGAAGTCGATCTTCTGCGCATCGAAATCGGGTCCGTCGACGCATGCGAATTTCATCTCGCCGTCCACCGTCACGCGGCAGCAGCCGCACATGCCCGTTCCGTCGATCATGATGGGGTTCATGCTTGCGACCGTCTTAACGCCGTACGGCTTCGTCGTCAAAGCGACAAATTTCATCATGACGAGAGGTCCGATCGCATAGACGGCGTCGAATTTTTCCCTCTCGAGCAGGCGTTTTAAGGGGATGCAGACATTCCCCGTCTCCCCGTAACTGCCGTCATCCGTCGTGACGGAGACGTCGGAGCAGGCTCTGAATTCCTCTTCGAGAATGACTGCGCCGCGGGTTCGGAATCCGATGACCGAACGGACATCCGCGCCGAGTTCGTGGAGACGTCTCGCGACGGGAAGCGCGATGGCGCAGCCGACTCCCCCGCCGACGACGATCGCCTTTTTGATGCCGTCAAGCTCCGTGGGGTTGCCCAAGGGACCGACGAGGTCGGCGATCGTATCCCCCTCCCGCTTTCGGTCGAGGGACATCGTCGTGGCGCCGACGACCTGAAAAATGACACAGACGGCGCCCCGCCCTTGGTCTGTCCCCGCGACGGTGAGCGGAATGCGTTCTCCCCGTTCGTCCGTGCGGAGAATGACGAATTGCCCCGCAAGCGCCTTTTTGGCAATTTGCGGCGCTTCGATCTCGATCAGCGTGACGCTTTTGTTCAATTCTCTTCTTTTCAAGATCCGAAACATGACCTTTCTCCATGTATAAGCGTAACACGGCGAGGAAAAATTGTCAACCTATTCCGTTGAAATCCTTGACATTCCCGTTCTCATTCTGTATAATAAAATCAGTTCACAAAATAAATATTCGGAGAGGCAATATGGCAAACGTCAAAATTGTCACCGATTCGAACAGCGGCATCACGCAAGCGGACGCAAAGAAACTGGGAATCTCTGTGATCCCGATGCCCTTTCTGATCGACGGCAAAGAATACTTTGAGGACATCAACCTCACGCAGGAAGAATTTTACGTCCATCTGCGGGGGGAAGCGAATGTATCCACATCCCAGCCCGCCGTCGGGAGTGTGACGGATCTTTGGGACGAACTCCTGAAGGACGGAAGCGAGATCGTCCATATCCCCATGTCGAGCGGACTTTCGGAGTCCTGCCATACGGCGGAAAATCTTGCGAAGGACTACGGCGGAAGAGTACAGGTCGTCGACAACCAGCGCATTTCCGTCTCCCAGCGGCAGAGCGTCTATGACGCGATCGAGCTTGCCAAGCAAGGAAAGAGCGCGGCGGAGATCAAGGAGATCCTGCTCAAGACCAAATTCGACAGCAGCATCTACATCTCCCTCGACACACTGAAATACCTGAAAAAGGGCGGGAGACTCACCCCCGCCGCGGCGCTCATCGGCACGATCCTCCGCATCAAGCCCGTCTTGCAGATCCAAGGGGAGAAGCTGGATGCGTTCAAAAAGGTCAACACGCTGAAAAAGGCGAAGGAAGTCATGATCGAGGCGATGCAAAAGGACTTCTCGACGCGGTTCAAGGACTATGTGGCGCGGGGCGAAATGCGGCTCTTCATCGCCTATACCGCCGAAGATTCCGAGGCGAAGATCTTTGCCGAGGAAATCAAGACGGCGTTCCCCGATGTCCCCCTCACCTTCATCGATCCCCTTTCGCTTTCCGTCTCCTGTCATATCGGACCGGGAGCGCTTGCGATCGCCTGCGCGAGAGCGGTAAAATAAGAATTACGATGAATTACGGCTTGCCCCACGGCAAACCGTTTTTATGTAGAACGAGGCAAAAACTCAAAAAGTCCCCTTTTTCTTTTTGTAGAAACCGCGGCGGCGGGTCTCGACGAGATGATACTCCTGTTCCCGTTTCAGGTCATAGAGACAGGGACTGCGCGGAGAGGAAAAGCCGAGTTTCCCGCCAATGTCCGCCGCCTGCGCGTATCCGAAGGCACACACGCACACGGGAATGCCGTAGAGGAACGCCTGCGCCCGCATGAGTGTCTGTTCAAGGCTCTCGGAAAGTTCCTCAAAGACGGCGATCGCGACTTCCGCCCCGCAGACGGAGAGCGTCTCGATGACTTTGGGAAAATAGAGGTCCTCCGCGACGACGATCCCGAGCTTCCCCGCCGCCGTATCGAAGATCTTGACGTTTGCGCCGCCCCGATATTCCCCGCCGTCGAGGCGGTTCACCATATCTGCGACACCCAGGATCCGTCCCCGCTCGGCAACGACAACGGACTTGCGCTTCACCCCTCTCGCGTCGGTATAACAGCCGCAGAGCACGACGTTCTTCTGCTCCTTGGAGAGGAGCGCGACGTCCTCAAAGAGGCTCGTTTCCCCCTTCAGTTCCCTCTCGTAGCTGACCTTCCCGAGCGCCTGAAAGCCGAAGCAGACGACGTCGGGCGGTTCCCCCTCGAAGCCGTCCGAAAAGTCGTTGAATGTCCCTTCCGTCACAAAACAAATGCGCATATGCTCTCCCCGTTCATTGTAGTACGGAACGGGAAAATGTGTGCATGCGGTCGAAAAAACGGAGCCGAAGCTCCGTTCTTTTCTTATTCTTGCGTCTCTTGCGGCGGATCGGGCTGCAGAAGCTGTAAAAATGCTTCCCTGTTCCCCGTCGCGGGGAGAAACCGCAGCAGCCAATCCACATGGCGCATGATGTCCGCGGGGACGGGATCTGCGACAGAGGCGGCGAACGAAAGATACGGAACATTTGATTCCGTCTCGATCGATGCCATCCAATAACTGCTCTTGCGGTTGAATTCGTTGAGGAGCTTCAGAGTCTCCTCGTTTGCCTGCTTTTCGCCAAAATAGACATAGACGGTAAGGTTGGTGTGCCCGTTCTTCGGATAATAGGAATAATCGATGTCGAGCCGCTCGGCGGGATGATCGAGGACGGAAAACTCCCCCGTCATGACACTGATGCCGTTCTCCTTCTTTTCGACGTTTGCCTTCAATTCAAGTTCGGCATAGAGGTTTTTGATCTGACGTTCCGCCTCCGCAAATGCGGGACCCTGCGGGCGTTTTTTCCGAAACCCGAACATGTCCGTCCTCCGTTACTCTGTCTTTTCTTCCTGTTTTCCCTTCAAAAGGTCGCGGATCTCGGTGAGGAGCTGTTCCGCCGTGGGAGCGGGTGCGGGTGCATTTGCCGCGGCTTCCGCCCTCTTGTCGGCTGCGATCTTGGCGATCTCGTCCCAGCTCTTGCCTTCCTTGCGGAGCGCCTTGATGTCCTCTTTCTCCAAGGGAAGATACTTTGCCTTCTGCTTGTCGGCATGGTCATGGAGCCTGTTCACCGTGTAGACGATGAGGAAGAGAATGAACGCCGTCAGAAGGAACGTGACGATCGCCGAGATGACGATGCCGAAGTCGAGAATGATGGGCGTCACGGTCTCGGGATTTTCGGTGACAGCCGCCTGATTCAATACGATCTGGAGAGCGCCGAAGCCGTCCGAACCGACGCCGATCGATTGAAGGAGCGGGGTCAGGATGCCGTTGACGATCGCCGTGATGATCGCCGTGAACGCGCCGCCGATGATGATGCCGACTGCCATGTCGAGCACGTTACCGCGTGCAATGAATGCCTTGAATTCCGCAAAGAATCCTTTCTTTTTTGCCATAAAACTACCTCCGATAATTTTTTATCATTTTTTTGTATTTCGCCATAGAACGCCCGATGGGTCTGTCGAGGCGGTACAGCCAATTCCCCCCCTGTGTCCCGGGGAGATTCATGCGGGCTTCGTTGCCCAGCCCCAAGATGTCCTGAATGGGGACGATCGCGAGCTTCGCCCTCGATGCAAGGGCGAGACGGACGAACGCATCGGGGAAATTTTCCCCGTTCTTCATGAGGCGAATTTCTACCCCGCTCTCCTCGAGCGCCATCGCGAGCCGTGCGCGGAGCAGGATGAAGTCCTCCGCCGCCAGCGAATCGACATACCCCTTGACGGTGTCGTTGTCGTGCGTTCCCGTATAGCAGACGCTGTTTTCGTGGATGTTTTTGGGGAGAAATTCGTTGTCGGGGTTGCCGTCGAAGGCAAAGAGCAGCACCTTCATGCCGGGGAAGCCCGTCTTTTTGAGGAGCGCCTGCACGCCGTCGTCGACGATGCCGAGGTTTTCCGCGATAATGCGGCTGCGGGCTTCTCTGCTGATGCCGCCGAAGAGCTTTTCCTTGGGACCGTCCGCCCACCTTCCGCCGATGGCGTTCTCCGCATCGGCGTCGATCTCATAGTAGCGGTCGATGCCGCGGAAGTGGTCGATGCGGACGAGGTCATAGGTATCGAGCGCCGCCTGCAGACGTTGCGTCCACCATGCGAACTTCTCCCTTTCGTGCGCTTTCCAGTCGTAGACGGGGTTGCCCCAGAGCTGTCCCGTCTCCGAGAAATAGTCAGGCGGGACCCCCGCGACTTTGACGGGGTTGAGGTCCTCGTCGAGCTGAAAGAGTTCGGGATGCGCCCAGACGTCTGCGCTGTCGTAGGCGACATAGAGCGGAAGGTCTCCGATGATCTCGATCTGCGAACGGCAAAGACTGTGCAGTTTCTCCCATTGCATCCGAAAGAGATACTGCACGAACTGCCAGAAGAGATATTCCTCATGATGCTCCGTGCGGAGCGTCTCGAGCGCCTCGGGCGTGTGGCGCATCAACGGCTCGTCCCAATCGTGGAATGTCCCGCCGTAGACCGTTTTGGCGGTCATGAACAGGGCATAATCCTCGAACATGCCCTTTTTGACGAACGCGCGGAAGTCGTCGCTGTCGAACGCAAAGCGGGAAAAGGCAAGCCGAAGCGTCGCGTAGCGTTCCTCATAGATAGCGCCGTAGTCGACCGCGGTCGCGCCCTTATACTTCTCGCGAAGGTCTTTGAGTTCCTTCCGCGTCAGAAGCCCCATCCGTCCGAGTTCGTCGAGGTCGATAAAATAAGGGTTGCCCGAAATGCAGGACACCGATTGATACGGGCTGTCGCCGTATCCCGTCTGCACAAGGGGAAGGACTTGCCAGTATTTGACGCCGTTTTTCACGAGCGTGAGCGCAAACTTCGCTGCATCCCGTAAATTTCCGATCCCGTACTTCCCGGGGAGGGAAGAAATGTGGCATAAGACGCCTGCGCTCTTTGTTACATTCTCCATAGACGATCTCTCATTTCAGAAGCGCTGCGATCCGTCGCATCGCTTCCGCCGTATTTTCATGTGTGCCGAAGGCGGTCAGACGAAAATACCCTTCGCCGTTCTTCCCGAACCCGCAGCCCGGGGTCCCGACGACGTTCGCCTTCTCCAAAAGGTAGTCGAAAAAGCTCCAGCTATCCATTCCGTTCGGACATTTCATCCAGATGTAAGGGGAATTTTTGCCCCCCGTGTACCAGATCCCGAGCGTATCCAAAACATCGGAGATGATCTTTGCGTTCCCGCGGTAGTATCCGATGCTCTCGGAGATCTCCCTTTCCCCTTCCTCGGTAAAGACAGCCGCCGCCCCCATCTGCGTGATGTAGGACGTGCCGTTGAACTTCGTGGACTGCCTTCTCGCCCAAAGGCGGTTGAGGGACGCTCCGTCCCTGACGAGCTGTTCTGGCACGACCGTATAGCCGCAGCGGACGCCCGTGAATCCCGCCGTCTTGGAGTACGAGCAGATCTCGATGGCGCATTCCTTTGCCCCCTCGACCTGATAGATGCTGCGGGCGAGGGTGTCGTCGACGACGAAGTACTCATAGGCGGCGTCGTACAGGATGATGGCGTCCTGTTCGAGCGCGTAGTCCACCCAGACTTTGAGCTGTTCCTTCGTATAGGCGGCTCCCGTCGGGTTGTTGGGAGAACAGAGATAGATGATGTCCGCCTTCACATTCTTGTCGGGCATGGGAAGGAACCCGTTCCCCTCGTTCGCGTCGGCAAAGAGGATCTTTCTGCCCGCCATGATGTTGGTGTCGAGGTAGACGGGATAGACGGGATCGGGCACGAGGACGACGTTCTCATCGGACAGGATATCCAAGATGTTGCCGCAGTCCGACTTTGCGCCGTCCGAGATGAAGATGTCATGCTTTCCGAGCGTCACACCCTTGCGGGCATAGCTCCCGAGAATGGAATCGAGGAGCAGATCGTAGCCGTAGCAGGTCTGGTCGGGCGCATAGCCCTTGAAGGTCTCCGTTTTCCCCATGTCGTCGACGGCGGCGTGCATCGCGCGGATGACGGCGGGGGCAAGCGGTCTCGTGACGTCCCCGATGGAAAGACGGATGACGTCCTTTTCTGGATGAGCCTTCTTGTAGGCGGCAGTCTTGGAGCCGACCGTCGAAAAGAGGTAAGAATCTTTGAGATGTAAGAAGTTCCGATTGATCTTCATGATTTTCTTTCTTGATGGCGGACCGCCGCCCGTACAAATTCACGGAAGAGCGGATGCGCCGCATTGGGACGGGACTTGAATTCGGGGTGGAACTGCACGCCGACGAAGAAATCGTTCTTGTCGATCTCGACCGCCTCGCACAACGTTCCGTCGGGGGAAGTTCCCGCGACCGTCATGCCCGCCTTCTCGATGGCTTCTCTGTAATCGTTGTTGAACTCGAAGCGGTGACGGTGTCTCTCCTGAATGAAGTCACAGCCGTATGCCGCCTTCATCTGCTTTCCGATCACCTTGCAGGGATAGGCGCCGAGGCGCATCGTCCCCCCCATCTTCACGCCGTATTGGTCGGGCATGAGGTCGATGACGGAGTTTTTCCCCTCGGGGAAGAATTCCGAAGAATTGGCGTCGGCGATCTTGAGGACGTTCCGCGCATACTCGATGACCGCGATCTGCATGCCGAGGCAGATGCCGAGATAGGGAATGTTGTGCTCGCGGGCGTACTTGCAGGCGAGAACTTTCCCCTCGATCCCGCGGACGCCGAAGCCGCCAGGGATGAGGATCCCGTCCACGCCGCCCAGTTCTGCGGCGAGATTTTTCTGCGTCAGAACTTCGGTGTCCACCCACTTGATCTCCACGTTCGCGTCCGATTCGTAGCCGCCGTGCGCGAGCGCTTCCGCGACCGAAAGATAGGCGTCATGGAGACGGACATACTTGCCGCAGAGGGCGATCCTGACCGTCTTGCTCCGCGCATGGATGCGGGCGAGCATGTCTTGCCATTCGGTCAGATCGATCTCCTTGGGATCCAAATGCAAGATCTTGCATACCGTCTCGGAGAAGTTGCTCTTCTCGAGCATCATGGGCGCCTCATAGAGCACGGGGACGGTCAGATTCTCGATACAGCATTCGGGTTCGACGTTGCAGAACATCGCGATCTTCTCGCGGATGCTCTCGGGCATCGGTTGGTCCACGCGGGCGACGATGATGTCGGGGAAGATGCCCATGCCCTGCAATTCCTTGACGGAGTGCTGGGTGGGCTTGCTCTTGAATTCCTCCGAACCCGAAATAAAGGGCACGAGGGTGACGTGGATGTAGCAGCAATTCTCCCTGCCGACTTCGCGGGCGACCTGACGGATCGCTTCGAGGAAGGGCTGCGATTCGATATCGCCCGTCGTTCCCCCGATCTCGGTGATGACGATGTCCGCCCCCGCCGTCTTGCCGACCTGATAGATGAAGCTCTTGATCTCGTTCGTGATGTGGGGAATGATCTGGACGGTCTGCCCGAGGTATTCCCCCGCCCTCTCCTTGTTGAGGACGTTCCAATACACTTTTCCCGTCGTGAGGTTGGAGTATTTATTGAGGTTTTCGTCGATAAAGCGCTCGTAGTGCCCGAGATCGAGGTCGGTCTCTGCGCCGTCCTCGGTGACGAACACCTCTCCGTGCTGGTAGGGACTCATCGTGCCGGGGTCGATGTTGATGTAGGGGTCGAGCTTCTGCGATGCGACTTTGTAGCCGCGCATCTTCAGGAGCCGACCGAGCGATGCTGCTGTGATGCCCTTTCCGAGACCGGAAACGACACCGCCCGTCACAAAGATGTACTTCGTCATGGATCACCTCGTTGGTTTGATTCGGAATTGTTTGACAGCCCGCCGAAATACGGCGGAAGAAGAAACGAAGTCAGATGTCCGCTTCGCCCTTGAAGGCAAACGCGGCGGGACCCGTCATGAGTACGGATCCATCCGTCACGGTGACTTTGAGATCGCCGCCCTTCAGGCGGAGCGTGATGGATGTGTTCTTTTCGCAGAAGCCGTTCAGGACCGCCGCGACCGCCGAGGCACATGCCCCCGTTCCGCAGGCGAGCGTTTCCCCGCTTCCGCGCTCCCAGACACGCATTTTCAGTTGATTTTTGCCCAAAACTTGCACAAATTCGGTGTTGACGCGCTCGGGAAAGGACGGATGATGCTCAAAGAGCGGTCCGATCTTTTCGAGGTCCAGTCCGTCGGGGTCGCCGCCGAAGAGGACGCAGTGGGGATTCCCCATGCTCACACAGGTGACGCGGTATTCCCTTCCCCCGACCTCGAGCGGCACGTTCACCGCGCGTTCCCCCGAAAAGTTCGCGGGGATCTTTGCGGGACGAAGCTCGGGACTTCCCATATCGACCGTAAAGACCTCGGCGTGTCCGTTTGAGACCTCTTCGACCTTCAGCGTCTTGACGCCCGAGAGGGTCTCTACGGTCAAAACGTCCTTATGGATGCCCTTGATGTCATAGAGGAATTTCCCGACGCAGCGGACGCCGTTCCCGCACATCTTCCCCTCGCTTCCGTCGGCGTTGAACATGCGCATCCTGCCGTCCGCGGTCTCGCTCTTGCAGACGAGGATGACGCCGTCGCCGCCCACCGAGAAGTGACGGTCGGACAGCCTTACGGCGAGGGCGGACGGGTCGGACGGCATCCAGTCGAAGCAGTCGAAATAGATGTAGTCGTTCCCGATGCCGTGCATCTTGTAAAAGGTCCGTTTCATTTCATTTTGACGTATTCGTCGCGCTCTGCGCCCACGGAGACGTAGGTGATGTTGCAATCGCAGAGTTTTTCGAGAAGATGGATGTAGTCAAGCGCCTCTTTCGGAAGGTCGGAGGGCTTTCTGCATTTGGAGATGTCGCAGTTCCAGCCCTTGACTGTCTTGAAAACGGGCTTGCAGTACGGGAGAAGGTCGGGATAGGGAAATTCATGGAGGATCTTGCCTTCAAGTTCGTATGCGGTGCAGATCTCCAGTTCTTCATGTCCCGAGAGGATGTCAAGCTTCGTGAGGGCGACCTCGTCCGCTCCCTGACAGCGGATGCCGTACTTGGAAGCGACGGCGTCAAAGGGACCGACCCGCCTCGGTCTGCCCGTGGCTGCGCCGTATTCCCCGCCCGCTTCGCGGAGCTTCTCCGCCTTCTCGCCGAAGTATTCCGCCGTGAAGGGTCCCTCGCCGACGCAGGTGGAATATGCCTTCATGATTCCGATGCTCTTGTCGAGCTTGAGTTCGGGCACACCCGCCCCGATGGGAGCATAGGCGGCGATCGTCGAGGAGCTGGAAGTGTAGGGCAAAATGCCGAAATCGACGTCGCGGAGCGCTCCGAGCTGGGCCTCGAACATGATCTTCTTGCCCGCCGCATGCGCCGCGCCGAGGTAAAGTCCCGTATCCACGATGTAGTCCTTGAGGGGTTCCCCGTATGTCTTGAAGTACTCTTCGATCTCGGCGACCGTGACGGGCGCATGCCCGTATCCGCCCGCGACGGTGAGATTTTTCCACTCGACAACGTCGGGGATCTTGCTCTTCAGAAGCTCGGGATAGAGAAGTTCCCCCATGCGGAAACATTTCTTCATGTATCTGTCGGCATAGGCGGGAGCGATCCCTCTCCGCGTGGAGCCGAACTTCTTGCCCGCAAGTCTGTCCTCTTCGAGACAGTCGAGGAGCACGTGATAGGGCATGGTGATGACAGCCCTGTCGCTGATCTTGAGGTTTTCGGGGGTGATACGGATGCCCTTCTTGCGCAGACGCCCGATCTCCTCGGTCAAATGCTTGATGTCGATGACCATGCCCGGTCCGAGGACGTTGACGACCTTCTCGCGGAGAATGCCCGAGGGCAGAAGGTTGAGGATGAATTTCCCCCGTTCGTTGATGACGGTATGCCCTGCGTTGTTGCCGCCCTGATAGCGGCAGACGATATCGTAATCGGCGGAGAGCAGGTCGACCATGCGCCCTTTCCCTTCGTCGCCCCAATTGATCCCGCAGATGGAAGTAAGCATGTTTGTAACTCCTTCTAACGCGCAGAAAGTTTTTTCGTGCCGAAAAAAACGCTCCGCGCACAGTACGTTTTATTATACAATAATATCGGAACGATTGTCAAGCATCACGCGGCGATTTCCGTCAGATTCTTGCGTCTCCTTTTCGACGCCGAAATGCAAATTTCTACAAAATATTGACAGGAATTTGCAAAAATAATTCATAAATTTCACAAAAAAGGATTGACAACTTCTTGAAAACGTCGTAAAATAAGTAAAATACGAGGGAGGTGAATGTATGTATTGCAGAGATTGCGGCGAAAAACTCACGCTTCGCTTTCTCGAAAACGAAGGTCTTGTCCCCTACTGCGACAAGTGCCGTAAGTTCAAGTTCCCCTTCTTCCCCGTAGCTGTATCGATGGCGGTGACGAACCGTCAGGAAAACAAGATCTTGCTTGCAAAGCACGTGGGCGACGATGACTTCAAACTGTTTGCGGGGTACGTCAAGAAGGGCGAGAGCGCGGAAAAAGCCATTCCGCGGGAGCTGAAAGAGGAGACTGCTCTTTCGGCTGTCAAGTGGAAGTATCTCGCTTCCCGCTACCATGAAGCAAAGAATATCCTCATGCTCGGCTTTCTGGTAACGGCGGAGGACGGCGGGATCGCGCTCAACGAGGAGATCGCCGAAGTGAAATGGTGTACGCCCGACGAAGCGCGGGAACTCATCCGCAAAAACTCCACTGCGGAATATTTCCTCAATTACGCCTTGGGCGAACTTGCACGGAAGAAATAACGAAGATCCCCTCTCCTTTTGCGGAGAGGGGTCTTTCTTGCATTTTAGCGGAATGGGGTCGGAAAAATTGACTTTTCTCCGATTTGGAAAGGTCAATCTTCTTCCTCTTCTTCGGGAAGTTCGACGTTGTGATAGACGTCCTGAACGTCATCGTTTTCCTCGAGCTTTTCGAGCATCTTTTTGAAGAGTTCGAGCTTCTCGCCGTCGAGCACGATCTTGTTCTGCGGGATCATGGCGATCTCCGCCTGCAGGAATTCCAGCCCCTTTCCTTCCAGATAGGTGCGGACCTGCGAGAACGCGGAAGGCTCCGTGTAGATCTCATAGACGTCCTCCTGCGTGACGACGTCCTCGGCGCCCGCTTCGAGCGCCATATCCATGATCTCGTCCTCGGAAAGGGTCTTTTCGACGACGATGAGACCGCGGTTGTCGAACATGTAGGAGACGCTCCCCGTCGTGCCGAGGGAGCCGCCGCATTTCGACATGATGGAACGGACGTCGCTCGCCGTGCGGTTGTTGTTGTCGGTCAGTGTCGTGACGATGACCGCCGCGCCGCCCGCGCCGTATCCCTCATAGGTAAGCTCCTTGTATTCCTTGTCGCCGAGTTCCCCCGCCGCCTTCTTGATGGAGCGTTCGATGTTGTCGTTGGGCATGTTCGCCGCCTTTGCCTTGGCAATGACGTCGGCGAGCTTGGAGTTGGTCGCGGGGTTGGGGTTCCCCTTTGCCGCGACCGCCAGTTCTCTGCCGATCTTCGTGAAGAGCTTGCCTCTCGCGGCGTCCGCCTTCCCCTTTTTAGCCTGTATATTGTGCCATTTGCTGTGACCTGACATAATTCATACTCCTTTCTTTAATAGATACATCAGAATTCCCGCCGAAACGGCGGCGTTGAGACTTTCGACCCGACCTTCCATCGGGATGCCGACGGTGAAGTCCGCTCTTTTCCGTACTTCTTCCGAAAGACCGTTCCCCTCGTTCCCGATGCAGATGCAGAACTTTTCGGGCGGGACGAACACAAAGACATCCTGTCCGTCCATGTCTGCCGCGATCATGGGAATACCCCCGAGGAGATGCAGGATCTCTTCCCGCGTGCCGCGCATGAGTTTTCCGTAAAACACGCCGCTCATGCTTGCCCGCACGCTCTTGGGAGAATAGGGATCGGCGCAGTCGGCGAGATAGATCTCTTCGTACCCTGCCGCGGCAGCCGTCCTGAGGATCGCCCCGACGTTGGCGGGATCCGCGACGCCGTCTAAAAAGAGACAGCTTTTTTGGGGCGGTTCCAACGGGGTGTGCGGGATCTTCACCTCTGCGGCGATGCCCTGCGGAGTCTTTTCGTCGCAGATTGCCCGAAAGGCGTCCTCGCCGAGCAGCACGACCGCGGAGGGATCGATCCTGTCCTTGAACGGGACGTCGAGCGGCATGCGCTCCTCTGTCGCAAGAAGGGCGACCCGAACGATCTCCATGCCGCTCTCCATACATTCGAGGAACATCTTGCCGCCCTCGACGAGGAAGGTCCCCCTCTCCCGTCTCCCCTTCTTCTCCTTGAGAGAAGCGAGTTCCCTGACGATGGGATTTTGTTTTGACTGAATGACGATCATGACAAAAAAGCCTTTCGCGGAAAGGCTTTTGTTGGCTTAAAGAGCAGCTTTGGCTTTGCCGCAGATGTCGGCAAAGGCAGCCGCGTCGTTGACGGCAAGGTCTGCGAGGATCTTACGGTTGAGTTCGATGCCCGCGAGCTTGAGTCCGTGGATGAGCTTGGAATAGGAAAGACCGTTAAGTCTCGCACCCGCGTTGATACGGGCGATCCAGAGTTTCTTCATGTCGCGCTTCCGAAGTTTCCTTCCGACGTATGCGTACTGAAGGGACTTCATCACCGCCTGACGCGCGATGCGGTAGTTCTTGCTCTTGTACCCGAAATAGCCCTTTGCGAGCTTAAAGATCTTCCTGCGCTTTTTGACTGCGTTTACGCCTCTTTTAATTCTCATTGCCTGCCTCCTCCCTTAATCCTTGTAGGGAATCATGCGCTTGACGGTGTTCTCCTGCGTCTCGGAGACGAGGGTGGACTGGCGCAGATTTCTCTTTCTCTTTCTGTTCTTGGTCTCTGCCTTGTGGTTCTTGCCGCCGTGTGCTCTGTACACCTTGCCGGATCCCGTGAGCCAGAAGCGCTTTTTCGAACCGCTGTGCGATTTCTGTTTGGGCATTTCTGTATCCTCCAAATTGCTTTTTTTTGATGTATTGCGACCCTTGCGGGACGGTTTCCTTACTTTTTCGCGGGGGCGAGGATCAAAATGAGGTTGCGCCCCTCCATGTTGAGCGGCTTCTCGATGACGGCGATCTCCTTCAGCCCCTCATAGAAGTTCATGATGACGTCTTTGCCGAGATTGGCGTGCGCCATCTGCCTTCCGCGGAGACGGATCGTCACTTTGACCTTGTTGCCCTGCTCCAAAAACTTTTGCGCTTGACGCGCCTTGACGTTGAGATCCCCCACGTCGATGGTCATGGAGAGCTGGACTTCCTTGAGTTCGACGATCTTCTGGTTCTTCTTGTTCTCCTTCTCCTTTTTCGCCTGTTCGAACTTGTACTTTCCGTAGTCCATGATCTTACAGACGGGAGGGACCGCCGTGGGAGAGATCTTGACGAGATCGAGTCCCGCTTCGTCGGCGAGGCGGAGCGCCTCGCGGGAGGACATCACGCCGAGCATTTCCCCCGTTTCGGAGATGAGACGGACCTCGCGGTCACGGATCTCGCCATTCAACTGATTTTGATTCTGATTTTGATTTTTACCTGCCATATTCCTCTCAAAAAAAACGGGTTTCGCAGCACGCAAAACCCGTTGAACTTTTTTCACGCACGGTCAAACCGTGACATTTCCGAAAATTCATTGACCCGCGCCGCGTCGCAGCTGCGGAGAGAAGGGTTTACCTCTGCTTGACGATGATTACTATATCACACCGCAGCATACTTGTCAACTCATTTTCGCTACTTTTTTGGAATTTCCGCGGCAAAAGCCCCCGAAATATCCCCTCGGCGGTCCCTTTCACGGACGATCCGATCAGAAGATGACCTTCTTTTCGTCCTCTTCGACCACAAGGGCGATGAAGTCGTCCTTCGTCATGGAGCCGATGTCCCCGACGCCCCGCTTTCTGACGGAGACGGTGCCGTTCTCTGTTTCCTTGTCACCGACGACAAGCTTGTAGGGAACTTTCTCCTGCTCTGCGTCGAAGATCTTTCTGCCGATCTTCTCGTTGCGGTAGTCGGCGGAAGCGCGGATGCCCACTTCCGTCAGCTCCTCGACGACTTCCTTCGCATAGTCCGCCGCTCTGTCGGTGACGGGAAGGACTTTGACCTGCTCGGGCGCAAACCAGAGCGGAAACGCGCCCGCGTACTTCTCGATGAGCATTGCGAGCGTCCTCTCGTAGCAGCCGATGGAACTGCGGTGGATGACATACGGGGTCTGTCTGGTGCCGTCCGCGTCGACATATTCCATGCCGAAGCTGTGCCCTGCGGCGAAGTCGATCTGGATAGTGATGAGCGTGTCCTCTTTGCCGTAGACGTTCTTCGTCTGCACGTCGAGCTTGGGTCCGTAGAAGGCGGCTTCGTCGTCCGCTTCGACATAGTCGAGCTTGAGGTCGTCGAGGATCTTCTTCATCATCGCTTCCGTCGCGTTCCATGCCGCATCGTCGTCGATGTACTTATCGGACTTGGACTTCCCCCTCTTGGAGAAGCGGAAGGTGACGTCCCCGCGCATGCCGAGGCAGTCGAGGATATAATAGGAGAGGTCGAGGCAGCGCTTGAACTCCTCTTCCACCTGTTCCTTGGTGCAGATAATGTGTCCGTCGGAGAGGGTGAACTGGCGGATGCGGATGAGTCCGTGCATCTCGCCCGAAGCCTCGTTTCTGAACTCCGTCGCCGTCTCGGAATAGCGGCAAGGGAGGTCGCGGTACGATTTCAGACCGTTTTTGAAGATCTGGTACTGGAACGGGCAGGTCATGGGACGGAGCGCCATGATCTCGTCGTCTTTCTTGACCGCCTCGCCGTGTTCGTCGATGTCTCCGAGCACGAACATCTTGTCGCGGTAGTGCGCCCAGTGCCCCGAGATCTTGTAGAGGTCGGACTTCGCCATATTGGGGGTCTTGGTGATCATGAATCCGCGCTTCGCCTCTTCATCCTCGACAAAGCGGGAAAGGATCTGGAGCATCTTCGCCCCTTTCGGCATGAGAATGGGAAGTCCCTGCCCGATGACGTCGCTCGTCATGAAGATGCCGAGGTCCCTGCCGAGCTTGTTGTGGTCGCGCTTTTTGGCTTCCTCGAGGCGGGCGATGTAGGCTTCGACCTCGTCCTTCTTGGCAAACGCCGTCCCGTAGATGCGGGTAAGCATCTTCTTCTTGGAATCCCCTCTCCAGTAGGCACCCGTGATGGAGAGGAGCTTGAATGCCTTGATCTTGCCCGTGGAGGGAAGGTGCGGCCCCCTGCAGAGATCGGTAAACGAACCCTGCTTGTAGAAGGAGATCTCGGCGTCGGCGGGAAGGTCCTTGATCAGCTCCACCTTATAGCTCTCATGATAGCTCTTCATGAGCGCGATAGCTTCCTCACGGGGAAGGGTGAAACGGGTGATGGGCAGATTGCTCTTGACGATCGCCTTCATTTCGGCTTCAATCTTGTCGAAATCTTCCATCGTGATGGGCGTCTTGAAGTCGACGTCATAGTAGAAGCCGTTCTCGATCGTGGGACCGATGGCGAGCTTGCAGGTGGGATAGATATTTTTGAGCGCCTGCGCGAGCACATGGGCACAGGTGTGGCGGTAGACTTCCAGCCCTTCCTTGTCCTTGAGCGTCACGAGTTCGAGACTGTCGCCCTCTTTCAGCGTATGGGAAAGGTCTTTGAGTTCCCCGTTCACCTTTGCGGCGACGGCGTTCCTTGCAAGTCCCTCCGAAATTTTCAGGGCGGCGTCATAGGCAGATGCACCCTCGTCGATCTCAAGAAGATCTCCGTTTTTGAGTGAAACGTTCATCTTTTTCCTCCTGTTATGTCTGACATAGTACTTCGCATAACGCGAAAAAAATAAAAATCGTCCTTAAAATCCCCTCTTTGGGTATTTAAGGACGCAAATTTTCTCTTTGCGCGGTTCCACCTTAATTGCTCTCGAAAGAGCCGCTTTCAGATTGTTTCCGATAAAATAAAGCGGTTTCGCCTTCCGACGCTCCATGCGGGCATTTCAGCCGTGTGTCCGCTCTCTGGGAAGAAGCCTTCGGCGCTACTTGTCTTTAAGTGCTTCTTATTGTAAAATGATTTTCTCTGTTTGTCAAGAAAATATCGCCCTCTCCGCATAAAATTTTTGCAAAAAATCGCTCACTTCGTCCTCGACGTCGCCGAGGCAGTACACAAAGCCCGCGTCCGAGAGCATGATCTCCGTCTCGGTATCTTCCCGTCCGAAGAGACAGCTTCTTCGGAGAGGCTTGAAATTCTCCCCGAACACCGTCCTGCCCTGCAGATAGACTTTGTTCTTGCTCTCCCCCACGAGGAAGTCACAGAATTGTTTCAGATCGCTCCCCGAAAAGCCTGCGGGGACATACTCTGCGATGTGCTGCCACTTGTCCTTGATAGCGCCGAGACGGAACGCATACAGCCCGTCGATGTTGTATTCGGGACCGTCACCCACCTTTCTCGCGATGTATCCCCTGTCTCCCTCGTAATCGGCGGCGATGAGCGCCGCGCAGAGCAGGTCCTTGTCATGTCCGGAGAGCGCGACGTTGAGTTTTCCGCTCAAAAATCTGAATTTATATCCGATGCCCACGATCTCGGTGAGCAGATCTTTTACAGTCTCCCGAAGTTCCCCCTCTTCGTCCTCGGCGCGGATGCGAAGGGCGGCGCGTTCTCCCAGCATGAGTTCCTCTGTGCCGCCGATGCGGGCGAGCAGCCCCGAGAGCGCGTTATACAGATAGGTGATGTAAAGGCTGTTTTCGCCCTGATCGGAAACGGTGATCTCTTCCACGTCATTATTGTATGCGTCTTTTTGCGATTTATTTACGTTCCGCCCAAGCGGCATTTGTGCCCAATTTCGCCAAAATCCTGCCAACCGACCGTCAAGAGCTTGACTTTTTCCTCTCTGCAATATAAAATGGTATAGATTGGAAGGAGTTAGCTCATGGATATCAAGAAAATCGAAAAAAAGTGGCAGGAGAAGTGGGAAGCGGCGAAGTTCAACCGCTTCGATCCCGCAGACAAGGAGAGAGAAAAACTCTACGTCCTTGAAATGTTCTCCTATCCCTCGGGCGCAAAGCTGCACATCGGGCATTGGTACAACTACGGTCCCACCGATTCCTATGCACGGTTCAAGCGGATGCAGGGCTATAACGTGTTCCAGCCGATGGGCTTTGACGCGTTCGGGCTTCCCGCCGAAAATTACGCCATCAAGACGGGCATCCATCCCAAGGATTCCACCCTCAAGAACATCGAGACGATGGAAGGTCAGCTCAAGGCGATGGGCGCCATGTTCGACTGGTCCGCAGAGATCAAGACGTGCACCGAAGAGTACTACAAATGGACGCAATGGATGTTCCTGCAGCTCTACAAAAAGGGGCTTGCGTACAGAAAGGAAGCGCCCGTCAACTGGTGTCCTTCCTGCAACACCGTTCTCGCGAACGAACAGGTCGTGGAAGGCAGGTGCGAGCGCTGTGACTCCCCTGTCGTGCGGAAAAACCTCACGCAGTGGTTCTTCAAGATCACGGCGTATGCCGAAGAGCTTCTCTCCGGTCTCGACACGGTCGACTGGCCCGAAAAGACAAAGAATATGCAGCGCAACTGGATCGGCAGGTCCACGGGGTGCGAGATCGAGTTCGAATGCGAAAACGGGGAAAAATTCAAGGTCTATACCACCCGTTGCGACACGGTGTACGGCGTTACCTATGTCGTGCTCGCGCCCGAACATCCTCTCGCCCGCAAACTGACGACCCCCGAACAGCGGGATGCCGTGGAAGCCTACATCGACTATGCTTCCCGCGCCAACGAGATCGAGCGTCTCTCTTCCACGCGCGAAAAGACGGGCGTGTTTACGGGTTCCTACTGCACCAACCCCGTGACGGGGAAAAAGATCCCGATCTATCTTGCTGATTACGTCCTCTATTCGTACGGCACGGGCGCGGTGATGGCGGTCCCCGCACACGACGAGAGAGACTTCGCCTTCGCGACGAAATACGGGCTTCCCATCGTCAAAGTCATCGAAAAACAGGGCGGAGAGACCATTTTGCCCTTCACCGAGGACGGGATCGTCGCCTGTTCTTCCCCCTTTGACGGACTTGTCGGAGAGGAAGCACGGGAGAAGATCGCCGCGTGCATCGCCTCGGTCGGCAAGGGCGGAAAGAAGGTCAACTACCGTCTCCGCGACTGGCTCGTCTCCCGCCAGCGGTACTGGGGCGCTCCCATTCCCGTCATTCACTGCAAAAAGTGCGGTGCGGTGCCCGTTCCCGAAAAGGATCTGCCCGTGAAGCTCCCCTATGACGTGGAATTCCGTCCCGACGGGAAATCTCCCCTCGCAAAGTGCGAGAAATTCATGAATACGACCTGTCCCAAGTGTGGCGGACAGGCGCTCCGCGATCCCGATACACTCGACACCTTCGTGTGCTCGAGCTGGTACTATCTCCGCTATGCCGATCCCAAGAACGACAAGGCGCCCTTCGACCGCGAAAAAGTTGACCGTCTTCTGCCCGTCGACGTCTATGTGGGCGGGGCGGAACACTCGTGCATGCACCTCCTGTACGCCCGTTTTTTCACCAAGGCGCTCCGCGACATGGGATATCTCGACTTCGACGAACCCTTCAAGCGGCTCGTCCACCAAGGCGTCATTTTGGGTCCCGACGGGAACAGGATGTCGAAATCGCACGGGAATGTCGTCTCGCCCGACGATTATGTCAACGAATACGGCGCCGACGCGTTCAGGCTGTACCTGATGTTCGGCTTCTCCTATACCGAGGGCGGACCGTGGAACGACGACGGCATCAAGGCGATCTCCAAGTTCATGGACCGCGTGGAAAAGCTCGTCAACAGGGCTGCGGGGATCGGGAAAAAGCAGGAACTTCCCTTCGGTGCGGAGGAAAAGGCGCTCAACTACGCCCGCAACTTCAACATCAAACGGGTCTCCGAGGACATGGAAGCGTTCTCCTTCAACACCGCCATCGCACGGCTCATGGAACTGACGAACGCCCTCTATAAGTACGACGGCTTGACGGGAGAAAAGAATCTTTGGCTCTTCCGCGAGACCGTCAAGGACCTCGTTCTCCTGCTTGCCCCCTGCGCTCCCCACTTCTGCGAGGAACTCTGGGAGATGCTGGGCGGAAAGGGATTCGTCTTTGAACAGCCCTTCCCGAAGGAAGATCAGGCGGCGCTCGTGCTCGACGAGAAGGAATACGCCGTGCAGGTGAACAGCAAGATCGTCTGCCGCGTCATGATCCCCACCGCCTACTCCGAAAAGGAGATCGAAGAATATGTGCAGACCCTTCCCGAGGTTGCCGAAAAGACTGCGGGGAAATCGGTCAAAAAATGTATCGTCGTCCTCGGACGGCTCGTCAACCTGATCGTCGGCTGACCGAAATAAAAACGAAACCGCCGAATTTCAGGCGGTTTTTATAGGGATTTAGAATTAAGCGGTTTGGCGGTTAGTCAAACCGCATTTTCGTACCGCAAAAGCGGGCGAACGTTTCTTTTGAGGGGGAGCAGGATAGGGATTGCAGGGAAATTATTTTTTCTTTTTCGGTGCTCCGTTGTTTTTTTCGTAGTATGCCGCAATCGCAGCCTTTTGCTTTTTCCGTGCCTCGGGCGTTTTGGCTTTTACATAGTTGCTTTTCTTTTTTTCTTTATTAAAGAACATCTTGTTCGCCCTCCATGCTTATGACCGCTTCAAAGTCGCATTCGTCACAGTAAGCCTGCAACTGCTCTATCAGTCTCTTACTCGGCTTGAATTTTTGTTTGATGATATATCCGTCTTGCATATCACATAGCGGCGTTGCCATGATTTTTTTCTCGTTGATATCATAGAATACGCAAAAATTGTCCGAATTCATCCAATATCCGTAAAAATAATCAAAAGCAAAAATCTTGTGCCGTTCATTTGTAGATCGGCTTCTGAAATAAAGGATATGGTGCGAACAGCAAGCGTTCGAAAATACATCCAGCTCGCCGTCGAAAACCAATGTCTCTCGTTTGTATAATGGCAACATGCAGTATTCGTTCAGCAGTCCGCGAATATAAACGGATAGTTCTTGCGCCGTTAACATGATTTCCGACGTCTCTATTTCATCAAAGACGGAAATGTTTTCTTTTGAAGGACGTATCCAGATAGATTCACCCAATTCGCCTAAATTTTCATCATTGAAATACACCCTGTCAATCACGGTGTTTACGGCGTGATAGATGTTTTCACTGTCTGCTCGATTATATTCGTCTTTTAATATATTCTCGATTTGGCTGCGTCTTTCCTTGCGCACTTCCACAAGCGTGGGGATGAGCTTGTTCAAAAGCGCATTTTTATTTGATTTGCCGTTTTTGATGAATTTGAAGCGCAGCGCGTCGATTTCCAAAATGTTCGCCACAAAGGACGAAACCTTCACCTTGATTTTGTCGTTCATTCGGTCACTCCTATGATTAAATTATACAAACTGTCTACCAAAATGTCAAGAAAATTCCGATAAACAATCAATATTGTCTACCGTAAAATTATGAATACGGTAGATAGAATTTTGTTGAATTACAAGATTTTTCCTGCTATAATATAAATGCAGGTGGAGCGAAATGCGATATCACTTGACAAAATTTATGCGAGGTATTAAAATGAGCATAGTTGGTTTTTTGCTCAAGCCGAAAAAGGAAATGGCGAAAAAAGATACGCGGTATGTAAAGGTCGGTAAATACTATCTAACTTCCCATGCACAAAATCGGATCGTTCAAAGGGAAAGGACTATGGATAAAGTCGATGTTTTGGACAATCTGTTTACAAAGCCCAATGCCATTACACAAATAAAATACAATAAGAATGGAAAACCCTCATATGACCGTGTGGGCAAGAGAATTACGACAAGTATCAATCCAACTAACAACAATGTTGCGACTTGCCGCCCCGTAAGCAAAAAAGAGATGAAACAATTCGGCTTGACCGATGTCGGAAAAGGAGGAAAAAGGAAATATGTTAAGCAAAAGTTTGGAAAGTAAATTCACGCCGAGAGCAAAAGAAGAGGCTAAAAAACTTTTAGCCGAAATGAATATAACGGAGTTGAACGACGACAATCTCTATGAGGTTGAAGTTGAGCTTGACACAAGGGTAAACGGATTGGTAACGATGGATGAAAGTGAACACCAACCGATAGATCATGAACTCTTGGAGATCTACGATACACTGACGGATATTATTCTGGAGCACGAAGAAGAGATCGATTTCCTGAACAGGCTGTTTTTGGAATAAAAGAAAAAGGGAACAGAGCGGTAGCAAAAAAAATCGGGGTGAATCCTGGGAACGACAAAGGTTAAGTTTTCACAGTCGGCGGTTGATTTTATTGCGAAGTATAAGATCGAAGAGTTTGGAATAATGGGCGAAATCAACGAAGATATGTTTTATAACATTATATGCTACGCCCGACGACTACGATTCCTTTTTGCAACCCATGAGATTGACCCACAAATCGTTTTTGACGAAGAAACATCCAAAGCGGCAGGTGAATTTACAGCGGAATACGACAGTGTGGTTTTAAGGGACTAGATGTTTGACTTGGATGACCTTAACCGCCGTTTGGAATTGCGGAAAACGAATTAACTTCCTTGACTCGCCCAGTCGTCTGTAAGGTGTATTCCTATATTAAATTAAGATTTTGTTTGATCCCCTATGCACCCCCGCTTTCAGGCGGTTTTTTTTGTGTTTTCATAGTATTATGCCACGCATAGTACTATTAAAAAGGTCAAATTTCGAGTCAAAAAGGGCGGTTTTCGGTCAATTCCCTCTCATCGAGCGGATGATGTGTTCGGCATAGAGGCGGGCGATGTTGACGCCCGTGACCCGTTCGATCCCGCCGAAAAAGGCGTTGGAGTTGACCTCACAGACGAGAAAACCCTTCTCGCCGAACAGAAGATCGACGCCGCAGTAATCGAGTCCCATGACAGAGGTGACTTTCTCGCAGAGAACTCTTCCCTCTTCGCCGATGTCGAAGGGTTCTCCCCTTCCGCCCTGTTCGATGTTGGAACGGAAGTCTGTGTCGGAGACCCGTTTCATGCTTGCGGCGACCTTGCCGCCGATGCAGATGACGCGCACGTCCCTTCCCGCGCTCGTCCCGATAAACTCCTGATAGAGATGCGGACGGAGCTTGAGCGTGTCGCAGAGGGTGTCCAGCTCCTCTCTCGTCTCGGCGAGATAGACTTGCTGCCCGAGAGAGCCGTAACATTCCTTGACGACGAGCGGGTACTTCTCCCATGCGAAGCCGCCCGTTTTCGCCTCTTCCTTGTAACAGAGCGGCGCGGGGAAGGTCTTGGGCATGGGAATGCCGTGCCCCGAGAGCGTGATGTGCGTCAGCATCTTGTCGTCGCACAGTTCTACCGCTTCCGCACGGTCGAAGAGACGCATCCCCCGCTTCTCAAGCATGCGGGGGGCGTACTTGTCCTTGTCGAGATAGATGCAGAGATCGTACCGCGCGGAGAGTTCTTCGGCGATATTTCCCCCGTCGATCCATGCCGTGCGGATATTTTGGACGATGTCGCAGGAAACGCCGAGCTTCTCCAACTCTTCCTTGAGGCGTTTGGGCTGGTAAAGTTCGGAGTCCCGATCGAGATAGGGATTGATGAGAATGACCGCTTTCATAGAAAATACGGGGCGCAGGTGCGCCCCGTTCCTTTTTTTGATCAGGATAAGACCCGAATGACAGACTCGACCTTGGCAAGTTCGGTCGAATCGATGCGGGAAACGGCGGCTTTGACCGCCTCTTCGTGGGTGGTATGGGTGACGAGAACGACCGTGGCGCATTCCTCGTCGCAAGACTTCTGGAGAAGTTCGACGATGGAGATGTTGTTCTTCGCAAAGAGCGCCGTGATCTTGGCAAGGGCGCCCGCGCGGTCGGTCACGGTCAGGCGGAGATAGTATGCGCTCTCGAAATCGGAGACGAATCTGACGTCCTTCTCCGCCGTAGCGTTGTTTTTGAAGGTGGAATATCTGTTTCCGTCGTGGGTCGCGGCATAGATGATGTCGGAGACGATGGCGCTGCCCGTGGGAAGTTCGCCCGCGCCTCTGCCGTAGAGCATGACTTCGCCCACGGAGTCGCCCGTAAGGTATACGGCGTTGAAACTGCCGTCTACGCCCGCGAGCGGATGATTCTTCTTGACGAATGTCGGGTGGACGCGGACTTCGATGCCGTGGTCCGTCTCTTTCCCGACGGCGAGGAGCTTGAGCGTGTAGCCGAGTTCGCTGCCGTTTGCGATGTCCTCGCGGGTGACGCCCGAAATGCCCTCACGGAACACTTTGGCGAAGGGAACTTTCGTATGGAAGGCAAGGGAAGAGAGAATGGAGAGCTTGTAGGCGGCGTCGAACCCCTCGACGTCGGCGGAAGGGTCCGCCTCCGCATAGCCGAGCTTCTTTGCCTCGGCGAGTGCGTCCTCATAGCTCATGCCGTCCTTTGCCATGCGGGTCAGGATGTAGTTGGTCGTGCCGTTGATGATGCCTTGGATGGAAGAGATCCTGTTCGACTGCACGCCGTCCAAGAGCGTCCTGATGATGGGAACGCCGCCGACGCAGCTTGCCTCGAAATAGAGTCCGACGTTCGTGCGCTTTGCCGCCCGCTCGAGTTCATGGGAGAATTTGCAGAACAGCTCCTTGTTGGATGTCACGACCGTTTTGCCCGCATTCAGCGCGTCCAAAACGTACCCTTTCGCGTCCGAAATGCCGCCGATACATTCCACGACGATGTTGACGTCGGGATTGGAGACGACTTCGAACACGTTTGAGGCGACGATCTCCTTGGGGACGCCGACCTCCTCGACGCGGGATGCGTTCGATTCCAGAACACAGATGACTTCGATGTCTACATTCTGGGTGTTGCGGTAGAACTCCCTGTGCTCCGTGAGGATCTTGTAAGTTCCGCCGCCCACGACGCCTAACCCGAGGATCGCCACTCCGACCTTTTTCATTTTCCTTCCTCCGAACAATTCATATCGTATAAGTATTTTAATCCGTTGAGCGTGAGCATCTTATCGATGACGTCGATGCAGCCCGTTTCCCTCGCAATGACCTCGGAAAAGCCGCCCGTCGCGATCGTGAGAACTTCTTCCTTCAGCTCTCTTTTGATCTTCTTGACGATATATTCCACAAGTCCCGCAAAGCCGAACACGATGCCCGCCTGCATGTTGGTGACGGTGTTTGTCGCGATGACGCTCTTGGGCGCCTCGATCTCCACGCGGGGAAGCTTGGCGGTGCCCGAGACGAGACTGTCGAGGGAACCCTTGATCCCCGGTGCGATGACGCCGCCGATGAATTCCCCGTCCTTTAAGACGTTGAAGGTCGTCGCCGTGCCGAAGTCGACGATGACGATGGGCTTTGCCGTTCCGTACTTCCTGAGTGCGGAGACGTTGTTGACGATGCGGTCCGCCCCGACTTCCCTTGCGTTGTCGGCACGCATTTTGAGTCCCGTTTTCAGCCCCGGGGCGATCTGCTTGGGCACGACGCCGAAGTAGACGCGGAGCATGTGCTCGATGGTATAGTCGAGGGACGGAACGACGGAAGAGATGATCCCGCCCGTGATCGCTTCCCTCTCCACGGCGTTGATGTGCAGCATCGTGATGAGCTGGACGCCGTATTCGTCGGACGTCTTTTTGAGATCGGTCGCGACGCGGAAGGTGAAGCGGGGTTCGTCCCCGTCAAACACGGCATATTTTATGTTGGAATTGCCGACATCTATGCAGATGATCACGATAGTTTCTCCGTTTGGGGTGAAGTCTGTGCCGCTGTGTCGGGTCCTTCATAAACAGCATCACTTAAATGTCTGCCTTTCTTTTTGAGCACGACTTCTGTAACACGATAAATGGAAGGTGCAGCGACTGCGGTAGAAACAAATTCTATCGAGAAATTGATAGCGGCACAAGTTACAATGATAAAATACATCACAGATTGGCCGTTTCCTGCAGCAAGTCCGGAAAAGAAACCCCACATTGTCATGGCCCCAAGGATAAAAATCCCTGTATTCATGATTGGCGCAGAAAGAGAAGCAACGACCAACGCAACATAACGGTTCTTTTTTGCAATCAATTTGTAGAGCAATCCGGGAATGACGCCCGCCGCAATCCCCTTCAATAAACAGGTCAGAACTGTAAGCCAAGGCTCATTGGTGAGTAGGAGTGATGTAAAGCTGTCCAAGCCCGTAACGCCAAAAATGATAACGATGATCCCAAACAAAAATCCAAGAACACCGCCGGCAAGCGGACCGATAATCACGGCGCCGAGCACGATCGGAATGAGCACAAAGCTCAAACTTGTCGGCAAAAACATGCTTGTCACCAAAGCAACTGATTGCAAGATGACAACGAGAGCCATCAGAACGCCCATAAGAGCGATGTTCCGCGCGGAAAATAACCGCTTTTTCATAAATTACCTCCATCGGATTTCTTTCAAGAATATCCGTAGAAAAATGAGATTTATCCGTCCGTACGGAGATACGACCCGAGCGGTGTCGTTCTCACAAGACGCACATAAAATCATTATATCAAAATCTTTTGTATTTGGCAACTAAATGACAGAGCTTTGGAACAAAATTCCGCCCTGTGACATATCATTTAGTATACAGGCGCGAAGGAAACGATACATACACCGCGCCCGACAAGGAGGAAAAACTATGTGTTCAAACGGCAATAGCTGCCTTTGGGTCCTTATCATTGCACTCATTCTCGGAAACAACGGGACGAACGTACTCGGGTCGAGGGCGCTCTCCGGTTGCGGATGGCCCATCCTCATCGCCCTTCTCTACTGCATGAGCAAGAACGGGACGCTTTCCGAGATCGCATCGAAGTTCGGCATCGGCGGCTGCGGCTGCAACGGCTGAAAAAACCTCCTGTTCCGTGGAAAAGGGGCGGCGCATATGCGCCGCCCCGATCTTTTCGATGACCCTAAAAAAATTTATTGCATTTTTGCACGGTAGTAAAGGAGCGCGGCGACCGTCTTTGCGTCTTTGATCTCCCCCCGCGCGACCATGTTGCACGCCTCGTTGAAGGGAATGTATTCCACTTTGAGGAATTCGTCGCTGTCGGGATGCCGTTCGCCCGCACGGATCCCCGATGCCTCGTAAATGTAGATCTTCTCGTTGGAGTACCCGGGAGAAGGATAGAGTACGGTCAGAAGGTTCAGGGATCCTGCGATCAGTCCCGTCTCCTCTTCCAGCTCCCGCTTTGCGGCGACGGCGGGATCTTCCCCCCTCTCGAGTTTCCCCGCGGGGATCTCGAACAGTTCTTCCCCATACGCATAGCGGTACTGTCTGACGAGCACGGCTTTCCCGTCCGCAACGCAGAGGACGGACGCGCCGCCCGGGTGCTCGACGATCTCCCGTTTGCACGGCTTTCCGTTGGGAAGGACGGCGTCGTCACAGCGGACGGTGATGATCTTCCCCTCGAACACGACATTCTTCTGCGCCATCTGCTCTTTGAGGGAATCGGGAGCGCGTTCGGGGCGGACGGGGGCATAGGAATATCCTGCGCAGGCGGCGGGATAGGCTTCCCGCACGATGTCGCGGAAGGGACGGATGATCCTGTCCGCAAAGAGAGCGTAACTCGCCGTGTAACTCCCGTCCACATAGAAGTATTGCAGAAGGAAGTCGCCGAACCTGACGCAGCCCGAATCGATCTCCGCCAAGAGACAAAAGACGAAGGCGAGCGCGTCGACCCTGCTCGAGGGCAGATAGGCGGCGCCCCTGCCGTTGGGAAGGTCTCTCAAATAGAATGCGCGGGTGCCGACATAGTCGAACTCTTCCGTCACGGCGGAGAACAGTCCCTGCAATTCCTCGCTCTCCGAGAGACAGCGAAGGACCTGCGAGACGCCGACTTCCGCCTCGCGGTATGTACCCGCGATCAACCCGTCGCACGCGTCCAGAAAGCGGCGGATCTTTTCGATATTTTTTTCCATGGATATCCTCCGCGGCGTAATTGCCGCCTTTTTTTCTATTATAGCACAGACAAAAAAAATATTAAAGTTTTTTTCGGAAATATCTTGATTTTATCCCCGAATTTATGTATAATGTAGAAAACTATTATTCCCAAGGGAGGATCCGTTATATGAAGTCCGTACAGATCTCGCTCGAAAAGTCCTCAAGCGTCAAGGAGTTTGTCAACATCACCCAAAGCTATGACTATGAAATCGTCATCAAGAGCGGCTACTATGTCGTCGATGCGAAGTCCATTCTCGGTCTCTTCAGCCTCGATACTTCCAAGCCCCTCACCGTCGAGATCCACAGCGACGATTGCGACGACTTGCTCGAGAAGCTCAAGAAATTTGCAGCGTAAACTCTCACAGACAGCAACCGAAAGCCGCTTGAGCATTTAAGCGGCTTCTTTGTGTCTCATAAAAACAGAGGAAGATCATGCAGGTAAAAGGCGAAACCCCGATCAACAAGTTAATACTCCTCTTTGTGTTTGACAAGATGGAGAGTCCCCTGTCGGAGCGTACCCTTTTGGATATGTGTACTTCGTCCAACGACTGGCTCAATTATATGGACTGCATGGTCCTGCTCGAGCGGTTGATCACGGACGGCTTCCTCTGCAAGATCCCCGGCGCGGACGAGCCTCTCTACATGATCACGCCCGAGGGAAGAGAGACGCTTGCAAACTTCTACATCAACATTCCGAGAAGCTCCCGCGAGGAGATCTCGAAGTTCATCAAAAACAACAGCGCCCGTTTCCGCAACAAGCAGGACTGCCGTGCCGACTACTATCAGAACAAGGACGGCACCTACACGGTATTTTTGAAGATCCTCGCCCCCATCCAGCCCATGCTCGAACTCAAATTTGTCGTTCCCGACAAAAAGACGGCGAACAACATCTACAAAAAGTGGGAGGACAAGGCGCAGGACCTCTATACAGCCGTCTACGAGACGTTGGTCGACTGAATTATTTTGACAGGAGAAAAACTATGATCACCTTTTCGACAAAAGGAACGTGCTCGAAGCAAATCATTTTTGACCTCGATGCGGAGCACAAGATCCGCAATCTGAAGTTCATCGGCGGCTGCAGCGGAAATCTGCAGGGCATCGCCCGTCTCGTCGAGGGAAGGACGCCCGATGAGGTCTATCCCCTTCTCCGCGGGATCAAATGCAGGCAGAACACTTCCTGTCCCGACCAGCTCGCGCTGGCGCTCGAACCGTATCTGACGGCAAACGCATCTTAAAATTTTCTGTGAGATTTGAAAACGACCCGCCGAAGCGGGTCGTTTTTATGTACTTTTTTCAGAACGGAAGGAAGGGCGTACAGACTTGGACGATCGCAAGAACGACGGCGAGCACGACAATGACGGTGCTCACGATCGTGCCGCCGAGATAGAAGAGCTTCCCCTCTCCGCAGACCTTGGCGCGGCGGTTGCCGACGGCGGAGAGAATGAGTCCCGCAAGCGGCATAAAGCACGAGAACAGAAGTCCGAGAAGCGCCGCCCTGTTGAAGGGTTCCTTTCCCGTGAAGAGTTTTGCGAGCAGAATGAGAACGATGCCCGCGACGATCGCAAGGCTCCAATAGAGCAGAGAGAGCCAGAGCGCCATTTCCCACCCTTGGGACGTGTGGATCCCGATGAGCGTCGGCGCCGTGACGCCGTCCACGAGAAGATAGAGCACGGCATAGCCCGTTCCGCCTGCCGATCCCGTCTGCGAAGCTTGAGTCCCCGCTCCCGCGGCGCTTGCCCGCAAGCTCGAGGCGCCGTCGAATGCCAATGCACCGAATGCGAACAGCAACACGAGAAGAAGCGCGAGTGCGCCCAGCGTCTTTGTTTTCCCTTTCATATTCCCCTCCTGAGTTCATCTTTCTTAAGGATGAAACCATTTTATCACATCTCTTGCGGAAAATCAATCTCTGAATGCGCACAAATTTTCCAAAATCCGCAAAAAAATCACATTTTGACGGATTTTACCTTCATGAGTCGGACGATCGCGGCACGTTCGTTCTCGTCGAGCTTGTCGCGGATGTACTTGATCGTCTCCTCGAGCTGCGGGATCATGACGTACTCGAGCGCGTTGACGCGGCGCTTGTTGCGTTCGATCTCGTCGGCGAGGAGCCTGACCGCCTTCTCGACCTCGGCAAGGCGGATGAGTTTGGGAAGGAGCAAAGAGACCATCTCGACGGAGCCGTCCGCCTCGCTCGTGATCTCCGAATAGGCGTACGGCAGACGGGACGAGACTTCCGTTTGGGAAAGGCGGATCTTCGGCACGTCCACGCCCATGATGCTCTCCGTTTCACACTCCGTCTCAAGGGCGACGGTCGGCATGGAGAACGCCGTCTCCTGCACATAGGAAGGCGTGAGGGAACCCGCGATCGCAAATTGCTTCAATGCGGACGAAAGCCCCTCTTCCACCTCGTCGCGGAGACGTTTATCCTCTTTTAAGAGCACGGTAAAGCGGCGCACCATCTCGTCGGACTTATCCTTGAGCAGTTTATGCCCGCGGGTCGCAGTCGAGAGACGCGCTTTGAGCTTTTTCAGCTCCATACGCGTGGGATTGACATTGAGTCTTGCCATAGTTGTTTTTTGGGAGAAAGAGATTTAAGGGAACATCCCTTGCGGTAGCGGCGGTGACATCCGCCGTGCTCATGCCGAACGAATGCGAAGCATCCCGTGAAACACACGGAGCGACATACTTTTGATCCATCGGAGTCCGCCCGTTTGCAGGGATCCTTCGGCGACACCTCGGGATGAGAGCAAGCATTATTCTTTCATATATTTTTCAATATATTCTTCTCTGATGCGCTTCAGCTCCGATCTCGGCAAGATCTTGAGAAGTTTCCAGCCCAAATCGAGCGTCTCTTCAATGGTCCTGTCCGTCTCGAATCCTTGGTTGACGTATTCCCGCTCGAATGCTTCGGCAAATTTTGCGTACAGCTTATCGACGTCGGAGAGCGCCGCTTCGCCCAAGATCGCGGAAAGTTCCTTGCTCTCCTTCCCTCTCGCATACGCCGCAAAGAGCTGGTTCATCGTGTCGGCGTGGTCCTCTCTCGTCTTTCCGTTGCCGATGCCCTTGTCTTTCAGACGGGAAAGGGACGGCAGGACGTCGACGGGAGGGTTGAGTCCCTTCTTGTAGAGGTCGCGCGAGAGAATGATCTGCCCCTCGGTGATGTACCCCGTAAGGTCGGGAATGGGGTGCGTTTTGTCGTCCTCGGGCATCGTCAGAATGGGGATCTGGGTGATGGAACCCTTGCATCCGCGGATCCTGCCCGCCCGTTCGTAGAGGGTCGCAAGGTCGGTATAGAGATACCCGGGGTAGCCGCGGCGCCCGGGGATCTCACGGCGGGCTGCCGAGACTTCGCGGAGCGCTTCCGCATAGTTGGTGATGTCCGTCATGATGACGAGCACGTGCATGTCGCAGGAAAATGCGAGGTATTCGGCGCAGGTGAGTGCGATGCGGGGCGTCGCGATGCGTTCGACGGCGGGGTCGTTCGCAAGGTTGGTGAAAAGGACGGTCCTCTCGATGGCGCCCGTGCGCTTGAAGTCCTCGACGAAGTACTGCGCTTCCTCGAAGGTGATGCCGATCGCGGCGAACACGACGGCGAACTTGCTGTCGCTCCCCCTCACTTTTGCCTGCCGTGCGATCTGGGCAGCGAGTTCGGCGTGCGGAAGTCCGCTCATCGAGAACACGGGAAGTTTCTGCCCGCGCACGAGGGTATTCAGCCCGTCGATGGCGGAGACGCCCGTCTGGATGAACTCGTTGGGATAGTCGCGCGCGGCGGGATTGATGGGTTCGCCGTTGATGTCGAGCATCTTCTCTGGAATGACGGGAGCGCCGCCGTCACGGGGGTTCCCCATGCCGTCGAACACTCTGCCGAGCATGTCGCGGGAGACGGCGAGCTGCTGGGCATGCCCCAAAAAGCGTGCCTTGCTCGTCGCGATCTGAAGTCCTTGGGAGTTCTCGAAGAGCTGCACGACCGCCTTGTCGCGGTTGATCTCGAGAACTTTCCCCCGTCTCGTCTCCCCGTTTTCGCAGAGAATGTCGACAAGTTCGTTGTATTTGACCCCTTCGACGCCCTCGACGAGCATCAAGGGTCCGACGACTTCCCTGATCGTCTTGTATTCCTTAAACATCCTGTTCCCCTCCCTGCGAGAGCGCCTTGATCTGGGCGCTCATCTCGCCGATGATGGCGTCGAATTCGCCGAGGCTGTCCTCTTTGATGTACTTCGCCCGTCCGATCTTCTCCACAAAGGGAAGTTTCAGAATGTCCTCGAGCGAGACATAGTTCTGGACCGCTTCCGAGGAAAGCGTGTAGAATTCGTAGATGAGAAGGAGCATCAGGAGCTGTTTGTGCATGGAAGTGAAGGTATCCACTTCATGGAAAGCATTCTGGTGCAGATAGTCCTCGCGGATCATCTTCGCCGTCTCCATGATGAGACGGTCCTTCGACGAGAGGGCGTCCATGCCGACGAGACGGACGATCTCGTCGAGCGCCGCCTCTTCCTGCAAGGTCGTCATGACGAACTGCCTGTATTTGAGGAAGCCCTTCCCGACGTTCTCGTCGTACCACGCCTTCATTTTGTCGGCATAGAGCGAATAGCTGACGAGCCAGTCGATGGCAGGGAAATGACGCTTGTAGGCAAGGGAAGCGGAAAGTCCCCAGAACACTTTGACGATGCGGAGCGTCGCCTGCGAAACGGGTTCGGAGAGGTCGCCCCCGGGGGGAGAGACGGCGCCGATCGCCGTGACGGAGCCGATGCGCCCGTCCCCGCCGAGCAGTCTGACGATGCCCGCGCGTTCGTAAAATTCGGCGAGACGGCTCGCGAGATAGGCGGGATATCCTTCGTCCCCCGGCATCTCCTCGAGACGTCCGCTCATCTCTCTGAGCGCTTCCGCCCAGCGCGATGTGGAGTCTGCCATGATCGCGACATTGTACCCCATGTCGCGGAAATACTCGGCGATCGTGATCCCCGTGTAGATGGAAGCTTCGCGGGCGGCGACGGGCATATCCGAGGTATTGGCGATGAGGACGGTGCGCTTCATCAGAGGTTCCCCCGTCTTGGGGTCCTTGAGCGCAGGGAATTCATTCAGAACGTCCGTCATCTCGTTGCCGCGTTCGCCGCAGCCGATGTAGACGATGATGTCCGCATCCGCCCACTTGGCAAGCTGGTGCTGGACGACCGTCTTGCCGCTCCCGAAGGGACCGGGGACTGCCGCAACGCCGCCGCGGGCGATGGGAAAGAGAGTGTCGATGACGCGCTGCCCCGTGACCATGGGCTGGTCGGGGGTCAGCTTCTCCCTGTACGGTCTCCCCTTTCTGACGGGCCACTTCTGCAGCATGCAGACGGCGGTATCTCCCTTCTCCGTCTTGATATGGGCGACCGTCTCCTCGATGGTGAAGTCCCCTTCCCCGATCTTCGTGACAACGCCTTCCATGCCGTACGGGACCATGATGCGGTGCTCGACGATCTCCGTCTCCTGCACGACGCCGAGGATGTCCCCCGCCTGTACTTTGTCGCCGACCTTGACCCGAGGCGTGAAGTTCCACTTCTTTTCCCTGTCGAGCTTGTTGACGGAGACGCCGCGGGAAATGCGGCTGCCGTACTCGAAATAGAGAGTCGTCAAGGGACGCTGGATCCCGTCGAAAATGCCCGTGATGAGTCCCGGGGCAAGTTCCGCCGAGAGCGGTTCGCCCGTGGGGACGACGTCCTCTCCGGGACCGAGACCCGAAGTCTCTTCATAGACCTGAATGGACGCCTTGTCGCCGCGGAGTTCGATGATCTCCCCGATGAGTTTCAGGTCGGAGACCTGCACGACGTCGTACATCTTGCAGTCCGCCATGTTCTCCGCCACGATCAGCGGTCCCGAAATTTTAACTGTCTTTCCTACCATATTGCCTCCGATGAATGCCTTCCCGTAGCGGAAGGCATGGGACGTGACTCAATCGTTGAAGAGGATATCCACGCCGAGAGCGCGTTCCATGGCGCTCTTCAGGAAGGACTCCCCGTAGCCCGTGTCCTTTCCCGACGGAACGGGAAGAACGACGGGATACGCTTCCTCGTCAAAACGCTTCAAAAAATCCTTGAGAAGGAGCGCATAATCTTCCGTCAGAAAGATGACGGAATATTCGCGGGCGACCTTGCGGAGGGTCTCCCTTGCGCCCTTTTCGTCCGTGACGGGGAAAGCGTCTACCCCCGCCGCCTTGAATACCGTGATCGTCTCCGCATTTCCGACGATCGCCATTTTTCCCTGCATCACATCACCCCGACGAGCCGCCGCCTGATCTCCCCTTCGCCGACGCCTGCGTTGCGGCAAATGAGGATCATGCGGACGTTTGCGATCTCCGCCTTGCGGCGGAGAACATAGTAGAGGAAGGGTTCTTTCCCCTTGAGGTCGAATCTCTTTTGGAAAAAGTACCGCGCTTCGAAGGTCTCCTTCATGCGCTCCGCCCCCGTAAAGGGCAATTTTGTTTCGGCTGCCGCGAGGCATTCCGCATAGAAATCGTGCAGGGGAGACTTGTCGAGCGCGTGCTCCCGTACTTCGGCATTCTCCGAGAAGATGCGGTCGAAGTCCCGCTTTCCGAGCTTTCCGCCCCCGATGAAGAGCTTCTCCGCTTCCTCTCTCGAGCTTGCACGGAAGGCGGTGAGAAGATCGGTCATGTCGACGCGCATCATGAGGAGCTTTTTGAGGACGGGACGCGCACGAAAGACGCGAAAGAGATAGGCAAATTCCGCCCTGTCGAATGCGGCGCCGATCTCCGCCCCCGTCCCCTCCTCGGGGATCTCGGGAAGGTCTTTTCCGTCCTCGAGCATGCCCTTGAGTTCGTCGAGCGTGTGCAATCCCTCGGGCGCGAGCATGGTTTCATAGCTCTGTCCGAGCTTCTCCGCCTTGTAGAGCGCTTTCAGGTTATGGAAATCGTTGGGGGCAAGAAAATATGCCTTGTCCGCCGCCGTCGGCGCGTAGGTACGGATGAAAGCGTCGAGGATCCCCTCTTCGTAGGACGCGATCTTTTCGGGATCGCTCTCCCCGCCGCCGAACCCGCTCTCCGAGAGCATGCGGACGATCTCCGCCCCTTCAAGTTCGGGAAAGCGGAGGATCTTTTCGCCCAAGAGCTGTTTCTCTTTGACGGCAATGACGCCGTTTGTAAAGGTGGTGTCGAATGTCATGTTATGCGTTCAAAAAATCGCACGGGCGATCTCCGCCTGATGTTCCTCTCTGTCTGCTGCAAGGATCGCCCCGAAGGAAACGTCCTTGTCGGAATGTTTTCCGCGCAGAATGAATCCGCCGCTGAATTTTTCCCGCTTTCCGCAGACCGTAAGCCCCCTCTCCCTGACGACGGGGAGCTTTGTGACTTCCGCGGCGTAGGAAAAGTTCTCGGCAAAGACGATCTCGTCCCCCGCCTCCGCATTCTCCTTCAGAAGCCTCTCGGCAAGCGCCACGCTTTCGTGACGCCCGAGCGCGAGGAGCTGGGCGAGAGCACGGAGATACACGCCGTCGATGACGCGGCGCTTTTCGGCAAGGAGAACTTTCTGGCTGTCGAGCCTTGCCGTCGCGGCTTTTCCGTCCATCAGGAGCTTGGCACGCGCCTGCGCGTCCCTCTTCGCCTCTTCGATCTCCCGTTCGGACTCGAGGTTCGCGGCGAGGACGATCTCGTCGGCGCGGTCCTTTGCCGCCTTTACGATCCCCTCCGCTTCCGCCTTGGCGTCGGAGAGGACACGTTCAACGATCTCTTCCTTTCCCATATCACAGAAGGGCGACGGCGGTCGCTGCGGGTTCCGTCACGACGGGCAGATAGTTGAGCGCGGGGACGGCGTTCACGAGGATGATGGAGATGAGAAGCCCGAGGATCGCATAGAATTCGATCATGGCGGGATAGAGGATGAGCTTGCCGCCGAGGGTCTCCTGTTTGCCGACCGCATAGATGCAGTTGACGGCGGACTTCCCCTGGAAGAAGCCCGTGACAAGCCCCGAGACCGTCATGGGAAGGACTGCGCCGAAAATCGCCCAGCCTTCTGCCGTCATGCCGCCCGCTCCTGCGACCGCCTGCGTTACGATCAGCTGTTCCTGCAGATTGCCGAGCTGATTGGACGCAATCAGGGCGACGATGAAGCCGTAAATGCCCTGCGTCGCGGGGAGCAGAACGAGCACCATGACTTTGCCGAAGAGCTTGGGGTTCTCGGAAAGAACGCCCGCGGCTGCCGTGCCCGTCTTGTAAAGGCCGATCGCCGAGCCGACGCCGCAGAGGAGCACGCAGAGCGCGATCCCTACCATTCCGATGACGTAACCTGTTGTAAACATATGTGACCTCCGAATAAAATTCGTTTTTTTCTTAATTTTCCCCCGAAACGGGTGCGAAAGAAGGCTCCGTGACACGGACATGTCTCTTTTTGGAGCCGAGCGGAGAGAAGAGTTCCCCCTCTCCCTCATAGAATCTGCCATAAAACTCCACATACTGGAGCCTTGCGTCGTGGATGTATGCGCTCAAGAGTCCCATCGCGAGGTTGAAGATGTGCCCGACGACCATGAGGAGAATGCCGAGGATCGCGAGGGCAAAGTTCCCGCCCGTGATGAACCCGATGCTGTAATGGGAGATGATCTGCGCGATGACGGCGCCCGAGAGCATGAGACCGTACAGCCTTGCATAGCTCAAGACGTCCGAAGCGTAGTTGATGATCCCGTAGAGGGAGCCGAAACCCTTTGTGAACTTGCCGAGGAATTTTTCGTGCCTTCCCGCCGTCAAAACAGCCACGGCGAGGGCGGAGACGGCGATGATCGCGCCGACGGTCGTCAGGATCGAAACGTTGAAATCTTCCACCAGACCGACAATCGCAAGGAGTGCGCCCGCCGAGAATACCGCCCACGTGAGACCGTCGCAGATCCCGTCGAAGATGCGCCCCTTCCGCCAATGCTGCCAAGCCTTGCAGAGGTACCCCGCAAAGATCTGGATGATGCCGATGATCATGCTGATGATGAGGATGGCGGGGATATCGATCCCGATGAAGGTCCAGCACCAATGCTGTTCCGTCGCCGCTTCCCCGGGCATCTGGACGCCCAAATCGGGCATGACGGTAAAGGGCAGGAGCTGGATCCCGAAGAAGGAGTTGAAGAGAATCCCCCAGAGGACGGCGAAGATACCGCCGATCGCGAACACGCCCGCGAGGGACTTGATCCCTCCCTCTTTCGCACGGTTTTTGAAATACAAAAATCCGCCGCCGAGCATCATGAGCAGCCCGTAGCCGTAATCCCCCATGATAAAGCCCAAAAAGACGGAATAGAAGAAGGACATGACGGTGTTCGGGTCGAACTCTCTCGCGTTCGGCGCGGAATACATGTTTGTGATGGTCTCGAAATTTTTGACGACCTTGTTGTTTCTCGCGAGCGTCGGGACGAACTCATTCTCCTGCGGGTCCGAAAACTCATAGAAGAGCGGGGTCTGCCAACCGTCGAGGACGGCTTTGACCTCTCTTTCCTCATCCGCGGGGACGAACGCTTCCAAGAGGAAGGTATGGGCGGTCGAGAGCATCTTTTCGGACGCTTCCGCCTTCTCGAGTTCGAAGCCCGCATAATCGCAATAGATCTTGAACTCCCTGATCTCCGCCGAAAGCTCCGAGAGAGTCTTTTCGGCGGCATTCTGCCTGTCGCGGACAGCGGAAAGCTCCCCTTCAAGCTTGGAAAGATGTTCCGCACCCGTCTCTTCCCCCGTATAGGGGCAAGCGGAGAATCCGCAGGCGGAAAGAAATCCCTCGAGCGCATTCAGGACGCTCTTGTGACAGACGGCACAGAGAAGCACGCCGTCGTCGAGGCGGACGCTCTCGCAGGCAAAAAGGGAAAGTTCCTCAAATTTGCCTTGAGCGTTGTCCCATGCGGCGGAAGGGACAAGTCCCAGCCGCACGGCGAAATTTTTGGTGTCCCGATAGGCGGAAAAGGGCTTTTTCAGGGAAGAATAGGGTCGTGCGGAAGAGATCGCGCGGCGGAGACGGGTCTCCTCGGCGGACGAGGCAGAGATCTCCTCGAGCGAGGAAGAGACAAGTTCCGTGAGACGGTCCGCCCATGCCTTTTTCTCCTTCGCCGCCATGAATTCGGAGTAGCCGACTTCGAATCCGTCCTTGACGGGTGCGCTCTTCTCTTCCTTGGCGCGGCGTTCGGCATAGAGCGTCAGGGTCTCGAGGGTGTTCTCGAGACGTTCCAGATAGACTCTCAAGTCCTCGGAATCCCCTTCCGTCCCCTCCGTCCCGTCATGCTCCTTGATCTCGACAGCGTGCGTGCGCTCGAGCGCGTTGAGAATGCCGTCACGGTCATAGGAGAGCGCGGCAAGATGCAGTTTTCGCATCTTTGCGATCACTTCGAGATCCTCCCCACGATTTCCATGACCTGCGGTTCGACATGCTCCAAAATGGCATCGGCGTACTGCGCGGCGTCCTGCTTGCAGGCGGAAAGCGTCTTTTGATAGGCGGCTTCCGCTTCGGCTTTGGCATTCGTTAAGATCTCTTCCGTGTGCTTTGTGGCGATCCCTTCCGTTGCCTTGGAAATTTCCATTGCCCGTTTTTCGGCTTCGGTGACAATGGCGGCGGCTTCTGCTTGCGCATCCGTGACGATCGCAAGCGCCTGTGCCTCCGCTTCGGAGATCATGTCGATAATGTCTTTTTCTTCCATACCGTGCACCAAAACTTCAAAAATTTACCAATACATATTGTAGCCGCATTAGTCGAAAATGTCAAGCGGTGGACGGCAAAATTCAAAATTTTCGGGAACGGTTCTCTCCCATTCTGCAGAGAGTCCCTTTCGCATCGGAAAAGGGCGCAAACCCAATTTGGGATCGCGCCCTGTTTCCGTTGCACATTGGAGCCTTAAAAAGGTTTTTGGGGGCAAATTTTCGTCTTTTTCACGGTATTATGTCTGACATAGTACTATGAAAAGCTTCGATATTCGCATTAAATTACCCTCTTCCCACGCCTTTTTGATCGGTTTCCTCTTTCAGGCACAGTCCCTCGTCGTCCACGTCCACGGTGAGGTGTGTCCCCGCCGAAGGGTTCTTTTCGACGATGTACTTTGCGATGAGCGTCTCCGCCTTCGTCTGGATATACCGTTTCAGGGGACGGGCACCGTAGACGCTGTCGTAGCCGTTGTCGGAGATGTACGCCTTCGCGCGGGCGGTAAAGGAAAGTTCGAGGGGCTTCACCCGCTTCACGAGCTTTTCGAGCTGGAGTTCGACGATGTCGTCGATGTTCTCCCGCGTCAACGGCTTGAACGTGATGATCTCGTCAAGGCGGTTCAAGAATTCGGGACGGAAGGATCGCTTCAGGATCTCCTTGATCCCCTCTCTCGCCCCCGCCGTCAGTTCGCCGTCCTCGATGCCGTCTGCGATGATGTCGCTGCCGAGATTGGACGTCAGGATAATGACTGTGTTCTTGAAGTCCACCGTTCTGCCCTGCGAGTCCGTCACTCTGCCGTCGTCGAGGAGCTGCAGAAGGATATTGAATACATCGGGATGTGCCTTTTCCACCTCATCGAAGAGGACAATGGAATAAGGACGGCGGCGGACTGCCTCGGTGAGCGTGCCCCCTTCCTCGTAGCCGACATATCCCGGAGGCGCCCCGACGAGGCGGGAGACGGAGAACTTTTCCATGTACTCGCTCATGTCGATGCGGACGATGTTCTTCTCGTCATCAAAGAGGCATTCTGCGAGGGACTTCGCAAGTTCGGTCTTGCCGACACCCGTGGGTCCGAGGAAGAGGAAGGAGCCGATAGGACGGTTCTCGTCCGAGATGCCCGCCCTCGCCCGCAAGATGGCTTCGGCGACCTTCTTCACGGCTTCGTTCTGTCCGACGACCCGCCGATGCAGGGTCTCCTCGAGGCGGAGAAGCTTCTCCCGTTCCCCCTCTTTCAGGCGGGCGACGGGGATCCCCGTCCAACGTGCGACGATCTTTTCGATCTGCTCTTCCGTCACTTCGTCCTGCAAAATGGCATTTTCGTCCTTTTCCTTGAGTGCCGAAAGCTCCTTTTCGATGGCGGGGATCTCCCCGTATTCGAGCCGTCCCGCCGTATTGTAGTCGCCGCTCGTCTTGGCGGACTCGAGTTCCCCGCGGCAGCGGTCAAGGCGCTCCTTGAGTTCCTTTTCGTGCAGGATCGCCTTCTTCTCGTCCTGCCACTTCATGTTCATGGTGTCGAATTGCTCCTTGTGCTCCGCAAGTTCCTTCCTGATCGTCGCGAGACGGGCGAGGGAAAGGCTGTCGCTCTCCTTTTCGAGCGCGTTCTCCTCCACTTCCATCTGCACGATCTTGCGGTGGAGCGCGTCCATCTCGGCGGGCATGGAATCGATCTCCGTTCTGATCATCGCCGCCGCTTCGTCGACGAGGTCGATCGCCTTGTCGGGAAGGAAACGGTCGGTGATGTAGCGGTTCGACAGGGTCGCCGCGGCGACGAGAGCGTCGTCGTGGATGCGCACGCCGTGGAAGATCTCGAAGCGCTCCTTGAGTCCGCGCAGGATGGAGACTGTGTCCTCGACGGTGGGTTCGCCGATCATGACGGGCTGGAAACGCCTTGCGAGGGCGGCATCCTTTTCGATGTATTTTCTGTACTCGTCGAGGGTCGTCGCGCCGATACAGTGGAGTTCGCCGCGTGCCAGCATGGGCTTTAAGAGGTTCCCCGCGTCCATGGCGCCGTCCGTCTTGCCTGCGCCGACGACAGTGTGGAGTTCATCGATGAAGAGCAAGATCCTGCCTTCGGACTTTGTGATCTCGGCGAGCACCGCCTTGAGACGTTCCTCGAACTCGCCGCGGTATTTCGCCCCCGCGATGAGCGCTCCCATGTCGAGGGAAAAGAGCGTCTTGTTCTTCAGCCCCTCGGGGACGTCGCCCGAGACGATGCGGCGGGCAAGTCCCTCGGCGATCGCCGTCTTGCCGACCCCCGGTTCCCCGATGAGCACGGGGTTGTTCTTGGTCTTTCTCGAAAGAATGCGGATGACATTGCGGATCTCGTCGTCTCTGCCGATGACGGGTTCGAGCTTATGTTCCCGCGCACGCTTCGTGAGGTCGGTCCCGTATTTCTCGAGCGCCTCATAGGTGTCCTCGGGGTTGTCCGTCGTCACATTCTGGTTCCCGCGGACTTCCTTCATGCCCTTTAAGAAATCTTCCTTCGTCAAACCAAATCGCTTGAAAAGTTCGCTCAGGCGGGGTTCGGCGTTGTCGAAGAGGCACAAAAAGAGATGTTCGACGGAAATGTAGTCGTCATTCATGTTCGATGCGAGCTTTTCGGACTCATTCAAGAGACGTGCGAGCGTAGCCGAGGGATAGATTTGTCCCGCGCCCGATCCGCTGACGCGCGGAAGGCGTTCGACCTCCTCCTTGACTGCCCCCGAAAGTCCGTCAACGTCCTTCCCCGCACGCTTCAGGATACGGGAAACGAGACCGTCTCTTTCCAGCAGCGCATGGGCAAGGTGCAGGGTGGAAAGCTCGTGGTTGCCGTACTCCTCGGCAAGATGCTGCGCCGTCTGGATCGCCTGCACCGATTTTTGCGTGAGTTTATTTGCATCCATGTTCTTCTCCTCCTTTGCGGTTCTTCGCCGCTCTCTGTGTTCGCATTTATTATACCGCTTTTTTGTCCCCGTCAAACAGGGAGACCGCATCCTTTTTGCTCATGAAAATGCGAAATTCCAAACCGCCCGACAAAGCCTGTGGCTTTGTCGGGCGGTTTGGAATTTACAATGTTTCCTGACATTCAGAACGGATAAAAATATTTCTTTCCGACGGAGAGTTTTACACGTCCGTTGAGGAAGTCTCTTGCGTCTTTGGAGAATGTCTCGGCATCTGTCTCCCTCACGATGACGGTGAAGCGGGCTTCGTCAGAAAAATCGCGGGAAAGGATGACAGTGTTTTCAAGAAAGCGGAGTACGGCGTTGACCTCGGAATAGTCGACGGAGAGACAGATTTCCGACCCCATATCGTATTTTTTGACGTCGCTCTGTGCGATCCCGTCCGCCGCGCAGCCCGCATAGGCGCGGGTCAGACCGCCCGCTCCGAGCTTGATCCCGCCGAAATAACGGACGACGGCGATGACCGTTTCTCTCAATTCATGTGCCTTCAGGACCCCGAGAATGGGCATGCCCGCAGTGCCCTGCGGTTCCCCGTCGTCCGAGAAGCGCTGCACATTCCCGATCTTGTCGGCGATATAGCCGTAGCAGACGTGCGTCGCAGCGGGGTGAAGGGAACGCACCTTCAAAAGATACGCCTTTGCCGCTTCCTCGCCCTCGATATGGGCGACATACGCGAGAAATTTTGACTTTTCGATCGTCTTTTCGGCAACGGTCTCGCCGACGACGCTTTGATAGTCCATATCTCCCCTCTCGACAACTTATGACAGGCGTTTCACCTTGATATGGACCTTTTTGCCCTTATGAAGGATGAAATCGCCTGCGGGAAGGGGCATATCCATGGTCGCCTTCTCCTCGCCGACAGAGACGCCGCCCTGCTCGAGGAGCCTTCTCGCCTCGCCGTTGGACTTGCAAAGTCCCGTCGCGACGAGCACGCCGACGATATTTTGAACCTCTGCGGAGATCTCCCGCACGGGCATCTCCCCTTCGCCCGAAAATGCCGCATGTGCCTGCGAGCGGGCAAGATCCGCCGCCTCTTTGCCGTGGACGGTCTTGGTGAGTTCATAGGCGAGACGCTCCTTTGCGGCGTTCATGCGCTCGTCGAGGTGGGCGCAGAGTTCCTTGATCTCGGCGACGGGCACGAAGGTCAAAAGCATGAAGCATTTTTCCACATCCGCATCCGCCGTGTTGCGCCAGTATTGATAGAATTCGTACGGCGTCGTCTTTTCCGCATCGAGCCAGACTGCCCCCTTCTGCGTCTTGCCCATCTTCTTGCCCTCGCTCGTCGTCAGGAGCTGGAAGGTCATTGCGAAGGCGGGCTTTCTCTCCTTTCTGCGGATGAGATCGGCGCCCGCGAGGATGTTGCTCCACTGGTCGTCGCCGCCCAGTTCGAGGGAACAGCCGTACTTCTGATGCAGGACGAGGAAGTCATACGCCTGCATGAGCATGTAGTTGAATTCGAGGAAGGAAAGTCCCCGCTCCATTCTCGACTTGAAGCATTCCGCCGTCAGCATCTTGTTGACGGAGAAGTGGACGCCGATGTCGCGGAGAAAGTCGATGTAATTGAGTCCGAGCAGCCAATCGGCGTTGTTGACGACAGTCGCGGCGTTTTCCCCCTCGAAACGGACGAATTTCGCCATCTGCTTTTTGAAACATTCGACGTGATGGGCGATCGTCTCTTTCGTCATCATCGCACGCATGTCCGTCCTGCCCGAAGGGTCGCCGACCATCGCGGTGCCGCCGCCGATGAGCACGATGGGCCGATGCCCCGCGTCCTGCATGTGCTTCATCGCGACGAGCTGCATGAAATGTCCGACGTGCAGGGAATCCGCCGTCGGATCGAATCCGATATAGAAGGGAACGCTCTCCTTTCCGAGAAGTTCGTAGAGTTCGTCCTCATAGACCGTCTGTTTGATAAATCCCCTCTCGCGGAGGGTGTCCATAACGTTTGCCATCGTTTTCTCCTTGGTTCATCCATTATACAATAGAAAACGCCGCTCTGTCAAACATTACGCGAGAATTTGCAAAATTTTCGGCTGTCTTGCGCGTTCGCGGACGGCGGTGTTGAGACCTTCCAAACTGTGGAGCGCCTTGAGAAAGTGTTCCGCCGTCTTGTCGTTCCGCATGCCGAGCAAAAGCTCGCGGTTGCGCATTTCCCGCTTCCGCCGCTCATAGGCTCTGATCTCCATTTCCGCCTGAAGTTCTGTCATGGTTCCTATTGTATGCAAAAATCATGACAGTATTTGTCATATTCAGAAAAATATTTTCCGAATTTTCGGCAAATTTTTTATAAAATCGTACGATTTGACAAGTTCTGTCATCTATGGTAAACTATTCCCATGAAATACGAGATCATGTTCGGTATCCTGTTTACCCTTCTGTCGAGAAGAAAGATCAGCGCGGGAGAACTTGCGAGAAAGTATGAAGTCTCCGTGCGTTCGATCTACCGCTATGTGGATGAAATGACCGTCGCGGGCATTCCCATCGACGTCACGCGCGGGTCTCTCGGCGGACTCAGCATTCCCGACAATTTCAAGCTGCCGAAAGGACTGCTCACGCGCGAGGAATACGCCCGCACGACCGAGGCGATGCTTGCGATGCTCGGGCAGACCCATGACGGCGTGCTCGAAAGCGCGTACGGCAAAGTGACGGCGCAGGTCAAGACGGAGAAATTCGACACCGCCCTCTCGGGGCACATCCTCGTCGACAGCGGCACGTGGGGGGACGAGAGAAAGTTCTCCGACAAGCTGACCATTCTCGACAGAGCGATCGAGGAGAGGAATGCGCTCGAGATCGATTATTTCAACCGCACGGGCGAAGGGACGAAGCGCATTATCCACCCCCATCTCCTCATTTATAAGCAAAACATCTGGTATGTGTGGGCATTCTGCATGCTGCGGGGAGAATTCAGGACCTTCCGCGTCGGACGCATGCGGTCCATCAATATCACGGGCGAGACCTTTGAGCGACAAGACTTCAAGCGGGAAGATATTCCCCTCAATTTCTGGCGGAATGAGCGGATCGCAGAGGTCAAACTCAAGATCGCGTTTGAAAAACTTCCCTATGCCGAGGACTGGTTGGGCGTGGACAACATCTACAAACGGGGCGAGGAATACTTTGCGGAGCTGGTCCTTCCCGACGACGAGGCGCTCGTGGGGAATATCCTCTCCGCGGGGTCGGGGATCACCGTCATTTCCCCTCCCGCGCTTGCCGAACGCATCAAAAAAGAGGCGGAGAAGATCTCTGCCTCGTATTGAAAGAAGATCGAGGATCGTTGCCCACCCCCTACCCCCCCTCGGGAGGGGGTAAACACAGCGGCTACGAGCGGGGCACCTGCTCCGTCCGTTTGACGGGATCCTTCGGCTGCGCCTCTGGATGAACGGGACCCCCTACCCCCCCTCCTTGGGAGGGGGTAAGAGCATGGCGGCTGCGCCTCTGGATGAACGGGCCCACCCCCTTGGGTGTAGCTTACAATGCTTTTACGAGTTTGGCGTATTCGCCGTTGAGGGCGAGAAGTTCCTCGTGCGTGCCTTGCTCCATGATCTTCCCGCCCTTCAAAAAGACGATCTTGTCGGCGTCGCGGATGGTCGACAGCCTGTGCGCGATGACAAAACTCGTCCTTCCCGCAAGCAACGTCTTCAGGCTTGCCTGTACTTCAAGCTCTGTCTGTGTGTCGACATGGCTCGTCGCCTCGTCGAGGACGATGACTTTGGGGTCTGCCAAGATGAGACGGGCGAAGGACAGGAGCTGACGCTCCCCGCCCGAAAGCGGATAGTCTTCCGAGATCGCCGTGTCGTACCCGTCGGGCAGGCGGGAGATGAAGTTCTCACAGCACGCCGCCCTCGCCGCTTCCTTGCACGCCTCGTCTGACGCGTCGGGACGGGAGAAGCGGATGTTGTCGAGCACGCTTCCGCTGAAAATATAAGTATCCTGCATCATCGCGCCCACTCCCTCGCGGAGAGAGTGGAGCGTGTATTTTTTTACATTCTTTCCGTCGAGAAGGACGGCTCCCTGCTGCACGTCGTAGAAGCGGGACAGGAGATTGACGACGGTGGTCTTGCCCGAACCCGTCGCCCCAACGAGCGCGACCGTCTCCCCCGCCTTCGCCTCGAGCGTGAAGTGCTTCAAAACGGGGATGCCCTCGATGTAGGAGAAGGTGACGTCATCGAACCTGACGTTTCCCTCGCATTGCTCCAAAACTTCCGCCCCCTCTTCGTCGCAGATCTCGACGGGCGTCTCAATGGTATCGTAGATGCGTTCGAGGTTGGAAGTCAGCGTAAAGACCGTCGTGAGGTTGGTGCAGATATTGCCGATCGAGGACGTCACTTCGGAGAGGACGGTGCCGATGGCGACGACGGTCCCGAGGACGAGATGACCGTTTCCGAGACCGATCGCAAGGGCGACGCCATAGACGATCAAAACGACGATGGCGTTCGTGAAGCCGTGCGCAAGCGGGAAAAATGCCTCGCGGACGTTGGTCGTGCGCATGAATGCGTGCTTGTATTCGCGGAAGAGTCCCGCGCCGATCTCGCAGTTGAGCGAGGCACGGTTATAGGCACGGACGACTTCCGCCCCGCCGATGTTCTCCGCGACGAATGCCGTGTAGTTGGCGTTCTTGTTGTGATCGATGCCCGAGCGTCTGTGGATGAGGACGCTCAAGATGTACATGAGGATGCCGAGCGGAATGAGGGCAAGGACGACCGCCCCGCCGATGCGCACGTCGAGACAGAGGATCCAGACGACCCCGACGAGCAGAACGCCCGCGGCATAGACGATCGAGTAGAAGAGGTTGCCGAAGAGTTCTGCGATGTCGTCTATATAGTTGGTGACGCGGACGAGGATCTTGCCCGTGGAGTGAGTGTCGAAGAAGCGGAAAGAGAGTTCCATGACGTGGTCCATGATCTCCTTCCGAAGTTCCGTCGAGAAGAGCGTCCCGTACTTGACGGGAACGAGGTTCTCGAGGTGTCCGAATACGACAAAGCCGACCCATGCGACGGCGAGTCCCCCGCATGCGAGGAGCGTGATGAGGAGATAGTTCTCCCCGAGGCTGCCGTCGGCGGGAAAGAGCGCGGAGATGATGACGGAGTACAGGATCCCCGGGAGCAGCGCAAAAAGCCCCAATGCGACTTCGATGAGAATGCTGCCGAAGAAGGCGCCCTTGTGCCGCAAAGCGCTCTTCAGGAGCTTCCCCATCATGCGTGCCGAGAAGCGTTCCCGTATGTATTCGTCATTGTAATACAGATCGTTCATGCTTGCTCCGTAAAGTTCATTTCCTTTGCCTGACGGTTGTAGATCTCCGCGAAGTTGCCGCCGAGCGCCATCAATTCCTCAAAATTCCCCCGCTCCGTGATCTTTCCGTTCTCGAGAAAGAGAATTTCGTCGCAATCCTTGAGCGCCGTCGCGCGGTGCGTCACCAAAATCATGCTCTTTTCGGCGCATTCCCGCGAGAGATTCCGGAAAACGGCATGCTCCGTCTCGAGGTCGAGGGCGCTCGTCACGTCGTCGAACACAAAGACGGACGCGTTTTTGAAGAGCGCACGGGCGATGGAGATGCGCTGTTTCTGCCCGCCCGAGAGTCCGAATCCCTTCTCGCCGATGGTCGTCTGATACCCGTCGGGGAAGCGGCAAGCAAATTCATCCACTTCGGCAAGGGACCCCGCACGTTTCACGCGGTCCTCGTCGGCGAAGGGATCGTAGAGGGCGATGTTGCTCGCGATCGTGTTCGAAAACAGGAACACATTCTGCATGGCGTAAGAGTAGGTGCGGAGCAGCGCGTCCCGCGAGTAGTCGTGGATCGGAACTCCGTCGATGAAAATTTCCCCTTCGTCCGCCTCGGCAAGTCCCTGCAAGAGCTTGCAGAGAAGGGTCTTGCCGCTCCCTGTTTTCCCCATGATCCCGAGCTTCTTGCCGTAGGGAATTTCGAGGGAGACATCCTCGAGCGCGTAGTTCTCCCCGCTCTTGACGGAAAGATGTTCGACCTTGATCGCGGGACGGTCGGAGGGAGTTTTCTCCCCGTAGCGCTCTGCGATCTCGTCCTCGGCGTTGAGGAAGTCGAAGAGTCGCTTTCCGCTGACGAGGTCGCGCTGCGAGGCGTTCACGTTGAAGATAAAGTTCGTGAACTGCCACATGAGGCTTCCGAGATACCCCATCGCCGCCGTGAAATCGCCCGCCGTGATCCTGCCCGCGACGCCGAGCCAAATGACGAGCGCGAGCGTTCCCAAAAAGACGCACACCCGCGCGATCCTGATCATGAGGTCGCGGTAGGCAAAGATCTCGATCCCGCCGTACTGCGTCCGTTTCAGACGTTCGTTGTCGGCATCGAACAGTCCTTCCCGCTCGCGTTCCCTCGCAAAGGAAGCGACCGTCCGCACGCCGTAGATGTTCTCCTGCACCGTCGTCGACAACGTCGCGGAATCCCGCCAGACGCTCTCGTAGTACTCCTTGATGCGCTTCTTGTAGAGAAGAATGACGAAAATGCAGAACAAGCCCCCCGCAAGCGGGAGAAAGAGCAGCGTCCAATGGATGCGGGAAAGCAGGACCGCCGCGACGGCGAGGTAGAAGATGCAGTCGGCAAATCCCTGCGAGCGCTGGATGTAGAGGTCCCGCACGTTGAAGGGGTCTTTTGTCGTGATGAGGATGAGGTCGCCCGCCGTGTAGCGGGAAAGGAGCTGCCCGCTCGCGTTTCCGAGCTTTTTCAGGGCATCCGCACGCATCATTCCCTCACTTTTGAGGGAAAAGAAGTGTGCCAAATGCCATTTCAGATAGAAAAAGAGGAAAAAGAGCACGGCAAAGAGGAGAAGCGTCACGGCAAGGGTCCAAAAGATCTTTGTGTAGTTGTCGGCGGGAACATCCTCGATGAGGAAGTAGAAGATACTGCTCGTGTTCTTCTGTTCGCCCCCGAGGAGCGGCGTGATGACCCTGTCGACGAGGAGCGCGACGACCTGCGGGGTGATCAGCAAAATGACCACGCGAAAGAGCCCGAACAGCGTGGCAAGCACCTGTACGGGCATGGTTTTCTTAAAATAAGGAAAAGAATTTTTGAAAAACTCTCGCATGGACTGATGATCAATATGATAACCCGCTCATTTCGAGGAGCGTAGAAGAGGAATGCGGACAAGCGGACGGAGAGATATTGTACTCCGTAGGTCTAATGGGATCCTTCGCATCCGCTCAGGATGAACACTACGCTCCTCGTGCCGCGCTTGGAGCAATCAGAATTCGCGCGGGGCGGAATGACGTATTAAAATGCGGAATCACGCAAATCCCCCCCCATTCGTCACGGCTTCGCCGTGCCACCTTCCCCCCAGAGGGGGTCAGGTCTGGGCAGAGCCTACCCCTTCGGGGTGGAGATGGTGGGCATGAACCCCCTCCCGAGGAGGGGGATGTCGCATCGCGACAGGGGGTGGGCAACGTGTTCTCAATCACTGCGCGTAGCAAAACCACGCTTTTGCGGAGCGCACCCCATTTGCCACACTACCGTAGGCTTAATGTCATTGCATATAACGTTTTCGGAGTGACCTAATTGATGAACAATGTTACATCGCTCGCGCGTATTTATTTTCGAAGAAAAGAAATCGCGCGAAATAATCGTTCGAAACTTTTTAGTAGATACTCTTCACGCTTCTCGGGAAGAGGGTGACGTCGCGGATGTTCTCCATCCCCGTAACATACATCACGAAACGCTCGAAGCCGAGACCGAATCCGCCGTGCGGCACGCTGCCGAAGAGTCGCAGATCGAGATATTGCCGATAAGAGTCCATATCCATGTGCCGCTCCTGCATCGCCGCGACGAGCTTGTCATAGTCCGCTTCCCTCTCGCTTCCGCCGATGATCTCGCCGATCCCGGGGACGAGGCAATCCGTCGCCGCGACCGTCTTTCCATCGGCGTTCTGCTTCATGTAGAAGGACTTGATCTCTTTGGGATAGTTCGTCACGAACACGGGGCGTTTGAACACCTGCTCGGTGAGATATTTTTCATGTTCGGACTGAAGGTCGCTCCCCCAATGGACGGGGAACTGGAATTTGTCGTTCTCCTTCTCGAGAATGGCGACGGCGTCCGTATAGGTACAGACGGCGAAATCGCTCGTTGCGACGTGCGTCAATTTGTCGATGAGTCCCTTTTCTACAAAGGAATCGAAAAATTTCAGCTCCTCGGGACACTCGGTGAGGACGGCGTTGATGAGGTATTTTAAGAGGCTCTCCGCGATCTCGATGACGTCGGGGAGTTCCGCAAAGGCGATCTCGGGTTCGACATGCCAGAACTCGGCAAGGTGGCGCTTTGTGTTGGAATTCTCCGCGCGGAAGGAAGGTCCGAAGGTGTAGATCTTGCCGAGCGCCGTCGCGGCGACTTCCCCTTCGAGCTGACCCGAGACGGAAAGCCCCGCCTTCACGCCGAAAAAGTCGTCCTTGAAGTACTCCTCTTCCGTCTTTGCCTTTGCGTTCCACGGCTGTGTGGTGACGCGGAACATTTCCCCCGCCCCCTCGCAGTCGCTCGCCGTGATGAGGGGAGTGTTGATGTAGTAATAGCCGTTGGCGTGGAAATATCTATGGATCGCCTGTGCGACCGCCGAGCGGACGCGGAACACGGCTTGGAAGGTGTTCGTGCGCAGTCTCAGGTGCGGGATCGTGCGGAGAAAGTCGAGCGTCGTGCGCTTCTTCTGGATGGGATACTCCGCGGGACATTTGCCGAGGAGCGCAATTTCCTTGGCGTTGAGTTCGTTCCCCTCTCCCTTGTATGCCTTGACGACTTCGCCCTTGACGCAGACGCTTGCGCCGAGCTTGCTACATTCTGGATCGAGTTTCAGGCTCCCCTTGTCGATGACGACTTGCAGTTTCCCGAAGGCGGTGCCGTCCGTGATCTCCAAAAAGGAGACGGCGGAAGAGTCGCGGAAGGTCCGCACCCAGCCGCACACGACGACGGTCTCGCCGAGGAGCGCCTGATCCTTTAAGACTTTGGAAATATCGAGATGTTTCATGATAGACTCCTCACTGAAAGGAATTGAAAAATATAAATTACGGGTGACATGATTGGACGTGCGGGGCGTAGCCCGACGCTCATGCTCCGTAGGCTTGCCGGGATCCTTCGGTCGCTGCGCTCCCTCTGGATGAACGGAGTGCTCATGCTCCGTAGGTTTGCCGGGATCCTTCTTTTAATACGCTCTTTAATACGCTCTTGCGAAAAAGACGGTGTGGACGGACGGCTTTCCGCAGACGACGCAAGTCTTTGCGGTGTTTTCCTCCGCCATGACGCGGGCGGTCGCCTGTGCGGTCTCCTTGACGGCATCCTCGCAGGCGCGGCAGCCGCACCAGCCCGCTCTCACGAAGTTTCCGCCGTTGACGCCGTCCAAAAGTTGTCCGAGCGTCTCCGCGGGGACGATCCTCTCCCGCATGCGCTTTTCGGCTCTCGCATAGAGGTTCTCCGAGACCGCGCGGAGCAGTTCCGTGACGGCGTTCTCCGCATCCGAAAGGGAAGAGACGTCCTTCTCGCAGGTGTCGCGGCGGAATACCGTCATGACGCCGCCCTCGATGTCGCGCGGACCGAGTTCGATCCGAAGGGGCACCCCCTTCATCTCCCACTCGTTGAACTTCCAACCGGGGGAGTTGTCGCTGTCGTCGAGCGTCACGCGGACGCCCGCCCTCTTCAGCCGCTCCAAAAGGGCGTTGCAGGCTTCGAGCACCCCCTCTTTCTTCTGTGCGATGGGGACGATGACTGCCTGCACGGGCGAAACGGGAGGCGGAAGGACAAGTCCCCTCTGGTCGCCGTGGGTCATGATGATCGCGCCGATGAGACGGGTGGAAACGCCGTAACTCATCGTGTAGCCGTATTTGAGCGTCCCGTCCTTATCGGTGAAGCGGACGTTGAATGCCTTTGCGAAGTTCTGCCCCATGTAGTGGGTCGTGCCCGACTGCAAACTCTTGCCGTCGTGCATCATGGCTTCCATGCCGTATGTTGCGACTGCCCCTGCGAACTTCTCCTTTTCCGTCTTTCTCCCCGTCAGCACGGGCATGCAGAGGACGTTCTTTGCAAATTCTTCATAGAGGCGGAGCATGTTGAGGGTCTCCGTCTCGGCTTCCTCGCCCGACGTGTAGACGGAGTGCCCTTCCTGCCAAAGGAATTCGCTCGTCCGAAGGAAGGGACGGGTGGTCTTTTCCCAGCGCATGACGTTGCACCACTGGTTCATGCGGAGAGGGAGATCTCTCCAGCTCTCCACCCACTTGCCCATCATGTGACCGATGATCGTCTCCGAAGTGGGACGGACGACGAGGGGTTCCTCGAGCTTCGCCCCGCCCGCATGCGTGACGACGGCGACCTCGGGGGCGAAGCCCTCGACATGCTCCGCTTCCTTCGTCATGAAGGACATCGGGATGAGCAGCGGGAAATAGGCGTTCTCGACACCCGCCGCCTTGAAGCGTGCGTCCAGTTCCCTCTGAATATTTTCCCAGATCGCATAGCCGTACGGACGGATGACCATTGTCCCCTTGACGGGACCGTAATCGACGAGCTTTGTCTTAAGCACGACGTCGGTGTACCACTGGGGGAAGTCCGTTTCGATGTCGGCGATCTGCGAGACGAATTGTTCGTTTTTTGCCATATCTTGTGCTCCTGTCAGCTGCAAAAAATAAGATATGGTACATTATACCATATCCTTTTTTATTTATCAAATGAATTTCGGGCAATTTCTTCGGAAAGCGGTCATTAAAATTCGTTCCGAAGGCTTTTGCTGATGTAGCCGAGCGCGAATGCCCCCGGACCGACGTGGGCGCCGATGACGGGTCCCATGATCTGCACGTACGGCTCGATCGCGAAGTGTTCGCGGACGTAAGCCGCAAGTTCGTTTGCGGCGGGTTCGTTGTCGGTGTGGACGATGAAGCAATATTGATAGGTCGGATCGGGACCCTCGGTGTCGAGCTTGTGCTTGATGTAGGAGAGCGCCTTTTTCGTGCCCATGACCTTGTCGATGACGCCCAGTTTGCCGTCGTTGTCGAACGCGATAATCGGCTTGACCCGAAGCATTCCCCCGACGGCTGCGGCTGCGGCGGAGATGCGCCCGCCGCGCTTCAGAAATTGCAGATCGTCCGCAACGATGAAGTGTTGGATGTGCAGGCGGAGCGATCTGCAGAATTCTGCCGTCTCCTCCGCCGTCTTTCCCGCATTCCTGCAGATGAGGGCTTGCCGCACGAGCGCCCCCTGCCCCACCGTCGCGGTGAGCGGGTCGACGACGAACACGCGGAAGTCGGGAAAGTCCTTCCTGACGTCGGCTGCCGCCTTTTCCGCGATCGTCCATGTGTCCGCAAGTCCCGAAGAGATCGTGAAGTGGACGACGTCCTTTGCGCCCTCTTCCGCAAGCTTCAGAAAGTGGGAATAATGGGACTCATAGTTGAGCTTGCTCGTCTTGGGCATCCAGCCGTCCCGCAATTTGTTGTAAAATTCAACATACTGCCCGATCTCGGTGAAGTTATCGAGATACTCCTCGATCTTTCCGTCCTTCTCGAGCATAAAGGTAAGAGGTGCGAACTTGATATCGTTTTCTACGACGAAATCATGGAAGAGATCGCAGGTAGAATCGGTGGACAGAGTAAATTTGTACATGAAAAATTTTATCCTCTCCGTATATTTATATTCATTATATCACACAATCCTGTCCGAATGCAAGATAATTTCCGAAGTTTGTTTTCTTTTTTCTTTGAAAGACTTGAAAAACGGAAAATTTGTCTGTATAATAGAGGAAAGTTTGAAAAAAATTTCCAAGGGGGGAAATCATACCTTTGAAAAACTATCTCTCTCTCAAGAACGGGACGGATGTCCGCGGGACTGCGATCGCAGGCGTCAAGGACGACCCCGTCACGCTCACCGAGGAAGCGGTAAAGGACATCGGGATGGCGTTTTGCAGATGGCTTACCCTCGAAAAGGGCTTCCCTTCCGCAACGGTCGCCGTCGGACACGATTCCCGTCTCTCCGCAAAGAATATCGAGGCTTGGCTGACGGAAGGGATCGTATCCTGCGGCTTCGACGTGATCCGCACGGGGCTGTCCTCGACGCCCTCGATGTTCATGCTCCTGCAGGACGGGTTCGGGGCGGACGCTTCCGTCATGATCACCGCAAGTCACCTTCCCTACCAGAAAAACGGGCTGAAATTCTTCGTGAAGGACGGCGGGCTGGAGGGATCTGACATCGAAAAGATCCTCTCTCTCGCGGAAGAAGGCGTCTCTCCTTCCCCGAAGCGGGGAAAAGTCTCCGACAAGTCCTATATCGAAACGTATGCGCACGGTCTCGTCGAAAAGGTCCGCCGCGAAACGGGGAAAGAGACCCCTCTCGCGGGCAAAAAGATCCTCGTGGACGCGGGAAACGGCGCGGGCGGCTTCTATGTGGACCTCGTGCTCAAGCCGCTCGGCGCGGATACGGAAGGGTCGCAGTTCCTCGAAGCGGACGGATCCTTCCCCAACCATATCCCCAATCCCGAAAACGAGACGGCGATGAAGTCCGTATGCGACGCGGTGAAACGGCACAAAGCCGATTTCGGCATCATCTTCGACACCGACGTCGACCGTGCGGGCGCTGTCTCGTCAGACGGCGAGGAGATCAACCGCAACCGCCTCATCGCCCTCATCTCGGCGATCTTGCTCGAGGAACGGGCGGGCGCGACGATCGTCACAGATTCCGTCACGAGCGACGGACTCAGCGCGTTCATCAAAAGCCACGGCGGCATCCATCACCGCTTCAAGCGCGGGTACAAGAACGTCATCAACGAGAGCAAGCGGCTCAACGAGGCGGGGATCGATTCCCCCCTCGCCATCGAGACGAGCGGGCATGCGGCGCTCAAGGAGAATTACTTCCTCGACGACGGCGCCTACCTCGTGACGAGGCTCCTCATCGCCCTCGCAAAGAAGGGAGACCTCGAGAGTCTGATCTCCGACCTTCCCGAGCCTCTCGAAGCCGAGGAGATCCGCCTCAAGTTCAAGCCGAACACCGATTTCAAGACGCTCGGCGGGGTCGTACTCAAGGACTTCGAAGCGTACGTCAAGACAGTTCCCTATCTCTCTCCCGCTGCGGAAAATCACGAGGGCGTGCGCGTCAACTTCGACAAAACGCACGGCGACGGCTGGACGCTCATCCGCATGAGCCTGCATGAACCGATCATGCCCATCAACCTCGAGAGCAATGTCCGCGGCGGCAACGAAGTCATGAAAAAAGAACTCGGCGCCTTCCTGAAACAGTACGACTTTCTGGAGACCGACGGCGTTTTTTGAGCGGAAGAGAAAATTTCCTCTCATGCGAAAAATGCCCAAAATCAGGGCAATTTTCCGCAAAAACAGCCCTGAAAAAGAGTATTATGTGTGACATAGTACTATGTTCCACCCGAAAAATCATCAAGAAAACAATGTCATAAGGAGAAATGAATCATGAAACAGACGACCATCAATGCCATCCGCATCCTCTCGGCGGAAGCGATCCAAAAGGCAAATTCGGGACACCCCGGGCTTCCCCTCGGTTCCGCCCCCATCGCCTACACGCTCTGGCAAAACTTTTTGAAGTTCAACAATAAGGATCCCAAGTGGGACAACAGAGACCGTTTCGTCCTCTCCGCGGGACACGGCTCCATGCTCAACTACTCTCTCCTCTACCTCTATGGGTTCGGGCTTACAATCGAAGATCTCAAGAACTTCCGCCAGCTCGGCAGCAAGACCCCGGGGCATCCCGAATACGGTCACACGGCGGGCATCGAGACGACGACGGGTCCCCTCGGTCAGGGCATCGCGAACGCCGTCGGCATGGCGGTCGCCGAAGCGCACCTTGCGGCGAAGTTCAACCGCGAAGGATTCCCCGTCGTCGATCACTACACCTATGCCCTCTGCGGCGACGGCTGCCTCGAGGAAGGCATTTCCTATGAAGCATGCTCGTTCGCGGGAACGCACGCGCTCGGCAAGCTCATCCTCTTCTACGACGACAACGACATCACGATCGAGGGCAACACCGACATCACCTTCAAAGAGGACGTCGCGGCGCGGTTCAAGGCGCAGAATTGGCAGGTCATCAAGGTCGACCTCGTCTCCCATCCCGACAATGTCATGATGCTTTCCAACGCCATCAGAAAGGCGCAGAAGGACACCGAGCACCCCTCCGTCATCATCTGCAAGACGAAGATCGGCTACGGAACCCCGCTCGAGGGCAGCCAAAAGTGTCACGGTTCCCCTCTCGGCGAAGAGAATCTCCAAAAGACCAAGGAAAAGCTCGGCTGGACCTCTGCTCCGTTCGAAGTTCCCGAAGAAGTTCTCAAGCACTGCAAGACGGCGGGCAGACGGGGCGCAAAGAAAGAACGTGAATGGAAGGCGATGTTCGCGGAATACGAAAAGGCGTATCCCGAACTTGCCAAGGAATATCGGGCGGCGATGAAGGGCGAGATCGTCGATCTCACGACCTGCGAGGACCTCTTCAAATTCGAAAAGCCGATGGCGACCCGCCAGACTTCGGCGCAGGTGCTCCAGAAGATCGCGGCGCTCGTTCCCTCTCTCATGGGCGGAAGCGCGGACCTTGCTCCGTCCAACCTTTCCGACATGAAGAATACGGACAAGATCACCTACGGCGACTTCGGTCCCGATAACTATGCGGGAAGAAATATGCACTTCGGCATCCGCGAACATGCGATGGCGGCGATTGCGAACGGCATGCAGCTCCACGGCGGCATCCATGCATACTGCTCCACCTTCTTCATCTTCTCGGACTATTGCAAACATGCGATGCGGCTCTCCGCGCTCATGAATATCCCCGTTATCTACATCCTGACGCACGACAGCATCGGTGTCGGCGAGGACGGTCCCACCCATGAACCCGTGGAACAGCTCATCGCGCTCCGCTCCATTCCCAATATGAAGGTCTACCGTCCCGCAGACGGCAAGGAAACGGCGGCGGCGTGGATCTCGGCGCTCACGGGGACGGCGCCCACTGCGCTCGTTCTCACGAGGCAGAACCTTCCCCAATATGCAAACAGCGGTCTCAATGCCCTCAAGGGCGGGTACGTGCTCGAGGACTGCGACGGGAAGCCCGATGTTCTCCTCATCGCGAGCGGGTCGGAAGTCGAACAATGCGTCGGCGCGAAGGCGAAACTTGCAGAGGAAGGGATCAAGGCGCGGGTCGTCTCGATGCCCTGCTTCGAGGAATTTGAAAAACAGAGCGAAAAGTACAAGGAGAGCGTCCTTCCCTCTTCCGTCAAGGCGCGTGTGTGCGTGGAAGCGGGCAGCCCGTACAGCTGGTACAAGTATGCGGGCGACAAGGGCGAGATCGTCGCGATGACGGGCTTCGGCGCAAGCGGTCCCGCGGCACAGCTCTTCAAGAAATTCGGCTTCACCGTCGAAAACGTCGTCGAGAAGGCAAAATTGAGCTTGGCGAAATAAAAACTACGGGCACGCCTTCACGGCGTGCCTCATTCTTATGAATCAGCATCCATTCATCCTCGTGCACGGGATCATCGTTAAGGAGTTCCTGTTCTTCAAAGCCTTCGGCGGGATCGGAAAGAGACTCAAAAAGGCAGGGTATGCCGTGTTCACCGCCGACACGGACGGCTTTGGCACGATCGAAAACAACGCCGCACAGCTGAAAGCGTACACGGAGAGGGTGCTTGCGGAGACGGGTGCGGAGAAAGTCCACCTCATTGCCCATTCCAAGGGCGGTTTGGATGCAAAATATGCGCTTTCCGCCCTCGGCATGAGAGAAAAAGCCGCCTCGCTGACCACCCTGTGCACGCCCCACCGCGGATCGGGCATCGCCACATGGCTGTACCGCCGCCCGCGGTGGCTTATGAAATTCATCGCCTTCTGGATCGATCTCTGGTATCGCATTTGCCGCGACAGACACCCCGACAGCTACGCAGTCTGCAGACAGCTCTGTTCCACAGACGAGGAAATTTCCTTCGGCGACCTCGACGGCGTGTACTGCCAGAGTTTTTCCTCGGCGATCGACAGCTGCAAGGATGATTTCCTCTTGAGCGCTCCCCTTCTCCTCTCCCGTCACTGCAAGGAAGGAGAATCGGACGGGATCGTCACGGTGGAATCCTCCCGCTTCGCCAATTACCGCGGAAGCTGCCTCGGCGAAAAGGCTTCCCACTCGGACATCATCGGTCTATCGCGCAACAAGAAAAAACGGGAAAGCGTCTATGAATTTTATATCGGACTCTGCGAGGAATTGCTCGGGATCGATGAAGATTTCGGGTGAACTTCGGGAGAACGAGATCAAAAAACAATTCAAGGAGATCTTTATGGAACTTTCGGACATCGAAAAACTATATTTACAAAGGCAGAGCTGCAGGGAATTCTCGGACAGGGAAGTCGGGGAAGATCTCATCGGGGAAATTTGCAGGATCGCCCTGCTTGCCCCCTCTGCCCGCAACGCCCAGCCGTGGCAGCTCATCGCCGTCATGGGAAATCAGCTGCCCGAATTCGTCAAGGCGGTCCAGCCGATGGGTATGAATCGGTTCGCTTCCGATGCGAATGCGCTCATTGTCGTCGCAGAGGACGGGGGCGGCGTCATGCAGGTCGGTCCTGTCCTTCGGGAGAATCCCTATGTCAAGAACGATCTTGGCATTCTGACGGCACATCTCGTCCTTGCGGCGGAAGCGGCGGGTCTCGGAACGTGCATCCTCGGCGCACGGGACGAAAACCGTCTCCGCGAACTCTTGGGGTTCAAAAAAGATCGGCACATTCCCCATGTCGTCGCGGTCGGCTATCCCAAGGAAGGATACGAGATCCGCGAAAAGAAGCGCAAGCCCCTCGAAACGACGTTCACACTGCTCAAATAACTTCGGGGAGCCGCAGGAGATCGGATGGAAAGTACACAAAAGAGAAATGCGCGGGCGAGGGCGTTCCTCGGATCCCTCTATGAAAAAGCTCTCGATCCGACGTTTCAGCCGAATGAGACAGACGTTCGGGAGCATCTCGAAAAGCTCTTTCAGACGTCCGCTTGGGGGTTTCGGGAGATCCTTTTGGTCGTTGTCGTCGGCATGGCGCTCGACCCCTCTTTCCGCGCGTCCGAAGAGTTCTACCGCTGCAAGCCCCGTGCGATCTACGAGGGTCCGATCAAGGAATTTTTGATCGAAAAACACATCCCGCACAGAAAATCGGGTCCGTTGAATGTCGCAAAAGCAACGGTCGGACTCGATCGGACGTGGGCGGCGCAGCGCAGACCTTCCGATGTTGCCGAGGCGACGGTCGGACTCGTCCATTTTCTGGAATCCGCAAGCGACATCCCCTCTGCGGTCACGGAGATCGGCGTCGCCCTCGTGCGGCGTCTGCTCGAACAGGCGGAGAAGCTCTCTTCCCTCGCCGTCGAACCCGACCCCGACGCGGACCCATGCCGTCTCTTTGCTCTCTGCAAAGCGTTGATCGAACGGGCGCCCGATGCGGGGAATACGCCGCAGAAGATCGCCGCGCTCCTGTTGAAGAGCTACCACGCCTCTCTCCGTACGGGCATAGAGGTGACGGGAGACGACCGCGCTTCCGTGGCGAGCACTGCGAGCCGAAAATCCGGGGATCTCAACGAAGAACGTTCGGGTGAGATCTACAAAGTGTATGAGGTCACGGTGAAGCCCTTCGATCTTTTCAGGATCAGGGACTCATTCGACTGCATTTCGGACTACAATGCAAAGGAACAAACAGAGATCCGTGAGGTCGTCGTCATCTGCCGCCCCAAAGACTGTCCGAAGGAGATGGTCGCGAGCGGGCTTCATACCTATCTCGGGCAATATCGCTATCGGGACGTCGTGTATTTCTTTTGGGATATCTTTGAGTGGGTCGCCATGGTCCTGCAGCAGATGCCGTCGGACGGGCGGAGAATGTTTTATCTTCTCCTGAACAGTCATGTGAATGACATGAACACGGCGGAGAAAGTCAAACGGCTCTGGAGAGACCTTCATCTGTAAATAGACGGTCGATTTTCCGTTCAGAGAAAAACAGTTCGCGAAGGGCGAACTGTTTTTTTATTCATTTTCACTTGACAGATATTGTTTGACTGCGCTTGCGACGGCTTCCGCCAATTTGCAGGGGACCGCGTTGCCGATCTGCGTGTAGATTCTGCTCTTCGTCCCGCAAAACACGTAGTCGTCGGGGAAGGTCTGCAGCCGTGCGGCTTCCCGAATCGTGATCCGCCGAAGCCGTTTGGGCGGCTCCTCTTCCGTGATCGGCTGTCCGTCCTTGAGCCTTTTGTGAAAGTCGGCGACCCAGTCGCTTGCGGCATCTCCGTACAGATATTCCTCGTCGAGGAAGGGCGTCTTGTTTCCCCCCATCGAGGCGGGAAGGGTGTTGGCATAGCCGTCCGCATCGATGGGTCTGCCCTGCCCGTTGAAGTACATCCCCGCATAGGGAGAACTGCGCATGACGGGACGCGTTGCGAAGGTGATCTTTGCCGTACAGGTGTTAGGATTTTTCTCCGTTCCCGCCCGTCCGAGCGGGAGAAGAAGGTCGCGGACGCAGGGCGCTTTTTTTTGCAGACTTTCGATGATTTTTTGCATATGGGGTCGGAAAAACTTATCTTTGTTCTCTCGGATCCCGATGAAAAATACCCTCTCGCGCTTTTGGGAAACGCCGAATTTTGTCGCGTCCAAGAGGAAAGGAACGCAGTCGTAGCCCAGCGCTTTTGCCCGCTCGAGATAGCGCTTTCGGACGCTCTCCCATCTTGCGAGCACGCCGAGCGCCTTGACGTTTTCCATGACAAAGGCGCGGGGACGGACGATTTCGACGGCATCGAGAAAGGTGAAGATCAGGCGGCTCCTCGTGTCGTCGGGATCCATCTTCCCCGCGACAGAGAACCCTTGGCAGGGCGGACCGCCGAACACGAGGTCGCAGCCGCGGTACCCGTCAAGCCGATCGATGACGTCATGGATGTCCCCTTCCGCCATCACGCCCGCCGCATGGTTTGCGTTGTATGTAGCTGCCGCCTCCGCCATCAACTCGTTTGCGAAGAGGACGCGGAACCCGACTCCCTCGAAGCCGACGTCCATTCCTCCCGCACCCGTGAAGAGGGAGACAGCGGTAAGTTCCCGCATGGTCACTGTTCTCCTTCCGACATCCGAATTGTACCCCAAATTTCATCCAAAGTCAAGTCCTTTTTGGGAGACTCTCAACCGAAGATGCGGCGGCGCAGGGACGGGAAATCGGGGAACGGCAGGAGGCGGGGCAGCGGCGTCGGCTCCCTCTTTTCTCCGTTGACGGTCACATATCCCCCGCCCACGACGTATGTTCCGACTGAACTTTCCCCGTCGAAGTCGAACGTAGCGCCGTTTTCCCCTTCCTCATTTCCATAGAGATAGACGGAAAGGACGCCGTCGGGGGAAATCACCGCCGTCTTTTTGAGCGAAACGGCGGCAGGCGCACAGTAGGCGGCGTAACCTCGGTTGCCGACGACGAGACCCGCCATCGGGACTTCGCTGCCTTGGCTCCATGCTTCATACAGATATTTTTCGGTCTCGGGATACGCTCCCGTCGTCTCCAAAATGCTGTTTTCGATCTCCGCCGTCCCGCAGCGGACGACAAGCGCCTGTCGGGAACCCTTCAGCGTACTGTCCTTGACCGAGAGCGTACACGGCACATTGACGAGAACGGCAGTCGAATCGCCGTCCGCCGTACCGTCCTCTCGCAGCGCCGAGAGGTCGCTGTTCTCGATGAGGATGCACACGTTCTCCCCCCAAGTAGGGTCGGTCGCGAGGACACCGTAGCCGCTTGAACGCAAGTCGCAGTCAGAGATCCGCACAAGACTCTCCCCCATCGGGCAGACGAGCGGTCCGTTTCCGTCATACGAGACGTGCTCGAGGACGAGCGATGCGCCCTTGCCGACCGTGATCTTGGCACGTTTGGCGGCGATGGCATCATCGGCGTCCGAACAGATCTTGCCGTCCCTGACGGTAAAGGAGACCCCTTCCGCAAGACGGAGAGGGTCTTTTCCCATGATCGTCAGGGAGTTGCCGCAGAGGTCGATCGAACAGTCCTCTCCGATCGGGTTGTCCGCGGAAAGGGTCAGATCGGTGACGGCGCGAAGGCTTCCGCCCCGTTTGAGCTGTTCCCCGAGCGTTTCCGCCGTGAAGGTCCTGTTCTCCTGCACGCCGTAAGAGAGAAGGAGACGCCGCTCGTTCTCCGTCTCCGCCTGATAGCTCCTGTTGGGATCGACGAGAAGATGGGGGTCCTCTTCCGTCGACGACGACGTTCCGTCCGTCAACGTAAACACGAACCAGCGGGCGATCCCCCACTTGTCTGTCCGCTGTTCCACGGAAGAGACACCGACGCCGCCCTTGCCCTGTTCTCCCGTAACTCCCCTCTCTCCCTGTTTCCCCGCGAGACTCTCGAGCCATTCCGTTTCGGTCCCCGCAAAGCCGTTCCGGCATGCGATCTCATAGGCGGAAAGTCCGCGTTCGCCCTGCGAGGGCTTTGCCGCCCCGACGCACACGACAACGATGGCGGCAATGAGAAGCGCCGCGCTCAAGATCATCAAGATAAAATTTGCAAGAAACAGTCCGCCGTCCTTTTTGTTCTCCATAGGTTCTCCTTCCGCCAAGCGGTCACAGTTAATATGGGGAACTTTTTCTTTTTTATGGGAAAATCAAAAAATTGACGGAAAAGAATGGGACGAGCGCTATTCGTCCTTCAGTCCCGCGAGATAATCGATGGAAACATGAAAGAATTGCGCGATCGCGACAAGTCGGGAAAGGGTCGGCTCACAGCGCCCGATCTCCCACAGACTGATGATCGATTTGCCAACGTCAAGCTCCTTCGCAAGCTGGATCTGACCGATGCTTTTTTCCTGCCGCAGAGCGCGGAGCCTTTCTCCGAATACATTGTCCATACCAACATTTTCCCATAATTATGGGAAAAATACTTGACTTCCCAGTATTATGGGAGTATAATATGACATAATCATTCTCACGGAGGAAAGAAATGTACTGTAAAAATTGCGGCAAAGAAATCAGCGACTACGCCTATGTCTGTCCGAACTGCGGCGTTAAGACGGACAGTTCCCTCTCGCAGGGAAATGCACCTGCCGAGAAAAAGACCAACACCCTTGCGATCGTCGGGTTTGTTCTTGCCTTTCTCGTTCCAATTGCGGGTCTCATCTGCAGCATCATCGGCAAAAAGCAATGCGCAGAGCGGAACGAAGGCGGCGCGGGGCTTGCGCTTGCGGGACTCATCATCAGCATCGCGGAAATGGCGATCGTGCTTCTGTACGTCATCATCGTCGTCGCGTTTGCGGGGAGTCTCATAAGCTCCATGGCGCTTCCTGTCACGCTTCTCTGAAAATTACATCAAAATAGACGCCTTTGCGGGCGTCTTTTTTGATGATAGAGATTAAGCGGTCGAGGCACGGTCAGAATGAGGCGATCGCAGAGAAAAAGGTCCCCGCAACACAAAATGTAAACCCTCGGTTTACATTTTGTAAACCGTAAAATCTTGCATATAGCGGCGTTTTATGATACAATGAACGTATGAAAACCTATCAGAAACTGCAATTTTTAAGAAAACAGCACAACATGTCGCAGGAAGAACTCGCCGACAAGCTCGGCGTTTCCCGTCAGTCCGTCTATAAATGGGAATCGGGCATCAACGATCCCGAACTTGAAAAGCTCAAGGCGATCTCCGAACTCTTCGGCGTCTCTTTCGATTATCTCTTGAACGATTCCATCGATTCCGAACAGACGTCTGCGCCGACTCAACCGACGAAACAGAAATTCAGAAAGCCCTTCCGCTCCAAAAATTCGCTCCCGAGCGTGAAAGCGGAATCAGACCACGGATATGTCTCCGACTCTTACGGCAGAAACCGCCGCTCGGAAGAGATCTACCAAGCCGCCTCGGACGAATTCAACAAAGCCGTCGCCGCAAGAGAATATACGACCCACTTCCGTCTTCAGCCCGACATGCTCGTGGAATTTTTCTCCGACCAAAAAAGGGCGGTCATCGGATTTTTCTGGGACGGCGCGGAACAGTTTGTCTGTCCGTATGAGAACATCGTCACGCTCACCGTCAACAACAACGGTCCCTCTTCCTCTGTCGGTTCGCAGGATGTCGTCGGCGGGGTATTCGGTTCGGGACACGTCGGGATCGGCGTCGGGCGTGCACCCGTGACGAGGGTCAATCCCCCTGTCCTGTATAAACTGGATATCGTCTACTATGCCAACGAGGGTAAGACGGAAAAATATACGGTCAACCTCACCTGCAGCAGGAAATACGCCATTGAAAATGCGAAAGATGCGGATGTCGAATACCATGCCCTCATGAGCGCCCTCTCCGCGGCGACGGGCGATTCCTTGAATCAGATCTCTTCCGCCGTGACCGTGGCGAAGAACTTCTTGCAGCGGAACGAAACAGAGAATTTGCCCGAGATCGACTTCGAGGTCTGCTATCGGGAGATCGCGAAAGGCGAACGCGCGGCAAGAGACCGCGCTACGAACATCCTTGCGATCCAAAAGGAAGAGGGAAAACATAATACGCTCGTCAAGCTGCTCACGTTCGGGTCGATCGGTGTTCTTGCCGTCCTCGCCGTCGTGCTGTTCATCTGGATGTACGCCGCCTCACACTGATTTTCTTCCATACGAAAAGACACGGTTGCTGCCGTGTCTTTTTTCGTTCATTGCATTTCGTTCAGTGTTTCCCCTTTCTTTCGCGGAGTTTTTTGATCTCCGCCTCGAATCCCTTGTCGGAAGGATAGTAAAAAACGGAGTCCTTCAGAGAATCGGGCAGGTATTGCTGTTTCACCCAGCCGCCGTAATTGTGGGGATACTTATATTTGGCGCTCTCCGCCTTCATCTCCTTGCTTCCGAAAGAATTGTCCCGCAAGTACTTGGGAATGTCGTCGTCCTTGCTCTCCTTGGCAGCCCTGATCGCGGCATCTTTCGCCATGACGACGGAGTTGCTCTTTTCCGTCTCGCAGACATAGATGATCGCCTCCGCAAGGGGCAGAAATCCTTCGGGCGCCCCCATATTTTGAAACGCCGTGAGCGCCGAAGTCGCGACGACGAGCGCTCTCGGGTCGGAAAGTCCCACGTCCTCGGCGGAATGTGCGATGAGACGGCGGAACACGAGGAGCGGATCACACCCTCCCTCGATGAGGCGGAAGGCATAGTAGAGCGCCGCGTCGGCGTCGCTTCCGCGGAGAGACTTGCAGAAGGCGGAAAGAATGTCGTAATATAAGTCCTCATTATAGCTCAACGCCTTGCGCTGAATGGACTGCTCTGCGTCGGAGAGAGTGACATGGACCTTCCCCTCTCCGTCGGGCGGGGTCGTCAGGACGGCAAGCTCCAAGGCGTTGTAGGCGGTCCGAAGGTCCCCCGAGGCGACGAAGGCGATGTGGTCGAGCGCGTCGTCGTCAACGGTCGCCTGATAGCTCCCGAGACCCTTCCGCTTGTCACCGAGCGCCTTGACGAGCGCCGCACGGATCTCCCCTTCGGAGAGAGGGAGAAATTCGAACACACGGCAGCGGGAGACGATCGCGGGCGTCATGGAAGCGTACGGATTTTCCGTTGTGGAGCCGATGAAGAGAATCGTTCCCTGCTCGATGGCGGGAAGGAGAGAATCGGACTGCGTCTTGTTGAAGCGGTGACATTCGTCCAGCATCAGATAGGTGCGTTTCCCGTACATTTTGAGGTTGTTCCGCGCCGTATCGACCGCTCTCTTGACATCCGCGACGCCCGAGGAGACGGCGTTCAGCTTGATGAAGTCCCCGTTCGTCTGGGCGGCGATGATGTTTGCGAGCGTCGTCTTTCCGCACCCCGGGGGACCCCAAAAGATGCAGCTACCCAGTCTGTCAAGCGAGATCGCCCGACGGAGAAGGGACCCCTCGGAGACGATATGGCTTTGACCGACGAAGTCCTTGAAAGTCGACGCACGCATGCGTTCGGCAAGCGGCTTCGCCTTTTCTTCATTGTCGTTAAAATCGAAGAGATCCATTATTCCCCCAAAAGCGCCTGAATTTTTGCAGCCTTGCGTTTGCCGAGTTCGTACCCCTTTTGATAGGCGAACTCGAGATCCTTGAATTTGTACTGGTCCATTGCACCGAGTTTCGGCTCCAGCCACAGAGAGACATGGTCGCGTGACAGCCGTTTGCGGCGGGTCTGTCGGGTGTCCATGATGTCGATGACGCGGAGCACGGTGTTGAGGAGCCTGCCCGTGGGTTCCCGATCCATGATGAGGTTGCCGAGAACGTCGACCGCGACGATGACCTCCGCTCCCATTTCATGGAGTTCCCGCGTGGGGACACGCTCGGTGATACAGCCGTCGATGAGCATTTCATACTTCCCGAACGCGGCGGGCGTAAAGACCCCGGGGATGGATGCGGAAGCGAGCGCGGCGTCGATGACGTTGCCTTCCTTCAAAAGAACGGTCTTGCCCTCGACGAGGTCGGTCGCGACGCAGGCGAAGGGGATCGGGAGAGAGTCGAACGTACGCTCCCCGCCCATGAGATCGAGGACGATCTTCCTTGCCTTTTTCATGCGCATGAGACCGTTTTGTTTCAGGGGAGAGAGATTGATGTAGGCGATGTCCGCCATCTTCAATTTTCTGACCCCGTCTATCATTTTTTCGGGAGAAACGCCCGCGCAGTAAAGTCCGCCGACGATGGCGCCCATCGAACAGCCCGTCACGAAATCTGGGGTTATCCCCGCTTCGCCGAGCGCTTGCAGAAAGCCGATGTGCGCGACGCCCCTTGCGCCGCCCGCGCCCAGGGCAAGTCCCAATGTTTTTTTCATATTTGTCCCCCGTTCGACGTATGTTTTAGCATGGTCACAAGAAAAAACTTCGGCGCGGTCCTCGCGGCAGTCCCGATCGTGTTTGCGATGGTCTGCCTGCTCTCTTCCCCCACAAGATACGGAAAATGTATCATGGACGGCATCTCTCTTTGGGCGGTGTGTGTCCTTCCCGCGACCTTCCCCTTTCTCTTTCTGACCGCCCTCTTCACCAAGCTTTCCCTCTATGAAAGGCTCTCCAAGAGGCTTTCTCCCCTCTTTTCGAAGGCTTTTCGGGTGTCGGGAGCGGGCGGATGCGCCGCGCTCCTCTCCGCGCTCTCGGGCTATCCCGTGGGTGCGAGAACGGTTTTCGATCTCCGTGAGAGCGGAAAGCTCGACGAGAATGAGGTATTCCGCCTTGCCTGCCTTGCCTCGACGACGGGACCGATGTTCCTCGTGGGCGCCGTCGGGAGCGGCATGTTTTCCTCTCCCGCGCTCGGCTGGATGATGCTCGCGTGTCACTTCCTCGGCGTCCTATCGGTCTGCTTTGTGATGGGACGGTTCGGAAAGAAGCCGAAAATGTTTCTCTCCCCCGCGCCGAAGGGGGAAAACGCGCTCTATGACAGCCTGTACAACAGTGTGATCTCCATTCTCTGCGTGGGCGGAGCGATCGCGCTCTTCTACGCTTTTTCGGAGATGATCTTGAGTTTTTTGCCCCCCATGTCCCCATTTTGGGAGGGATGTGTGCGCGGGCTTCTGGAGATGACAGCGGGGTGCAAGAGCTTTTCCGCCGAAAAAAGTCCGCTCTCGGTCGCCGCATGCTGCTTTTTGACGACGTTCGGGGGAATGTGCGTCCTCATCCAACAGATCGCCTTCCTCTCCCGCGCGGGCGTCAAGCCTCTCCCCTTCGTCGCCGTGAAATTGTTACAGGCGATCGTTTCGGGGATCGTGTGCTTCGTTGCGGCGGTTTTTATGCTTTAACGAAGCATAAGTGGGCATTTTTTCAGAGATATGCGCCGATGAGCTTGTACTGGTCGCACCGTTCGGCGACCTCGAGGAGCGCTGTCTGCACCCGTTCGGTCGCGATGTCGCCCGCAAATTCGATGAAGAAACGGTATTGCCCGAAGGTGTCCTTGACGGGACGGGACTCGATGCGCGTCAGATTGAGGCTGTAGCGCTGGAAGATTTTCAACAGTCCCAAAAGCTCCCCGGGGCGGTGGGCGCAGACGGCGCAGAGAAAGACCATGGCGCTGTGCGTCGCACGGGAGACACTTCCCCGTCTCACCCGCAAGAAGCGCGTGTAATTCTGCTTGTTGTCGGCAATGTTTTCGTCGGAGAGGACGATCCCCTCCCGCTTCACATGCGATCCGACGATGCCCGCCGTCTCGTCGTCGAGAAGTCCCAGACTTTCGGCGGTCGATGAGGTCGCGCGGAGGATCGCCGCGGGGAAATTCGAAAACAGATACTCCGAACATTGTCCGAGCGCCTGTTCATGCGAACAGATATACTTGATATTTTCCCGCTTCGCCCCCTCTTTCATGGCGATGCGGTGATCGATGCGGAGCATGGACTCCTCGTCTCCGAAGATGTCCTCGCACGCGAGAAGGTCGAGAACGGGCACGATGCCGCCGTTGAGGGAATTTTCGACGGGAAGCACGGCATAGTCGGTCTCCCCGCGGAGAAGTTTTGCGACGGACTCCCGAAAGCTGCGGCAGAGGACGATCTCTTGTTCCTTGCAGAGCGCCTCGGCGGCGAGCTGGGAATAGCTCCCCTCGGGTCCCAAACAGCTCACTTTGCCCGTTCTTTCCCCAAGGTCTGCCGCCCGTTCCGCCTCGGTTGCATAGAGTTTAGCCATAAATTCTCCTTATGCCTTTTCGGCGATATCGAGAATGAGTTTTTCGGTATCTTCCCAGCCGAGGCAGGGATCGGTGATGGACTGTCCGAACACGACGTCGTGCTTCTGGCACCCTTCGACAAGGAAGCTCTCGATCATGAAGCCCTTGACGATCTTCTTGAAGTCGGCGTCGTAGCTGCGGTTCTGCAGGACTTCCTCGACGATGCGGATCTGCTGGCGGAAGCGCTTGCCCGAATTGGAATGGTTGGCGTCAATGATGACGGCGGGGTTCTTGAGTCCCCCTTCCGTCTTGTTGTAGCTCTCGGCGAGCTGCATCACCGTCTCATAGTGGTAGTTCGGGATGTCGTTGCCGTAGTTATCCACCCTTCCGCGCAGAACGGCGTGGGCGTACGGGTTGCCGTCCGTCGCCACCTGCCAGTTGTGATATTTGAACACCTGTGCACTCTGGGCGGCGAAGATGGAGTTGATGAGCACGGGAATGGAACCGCCCGTGGAATTTTTGATGCCGACGGGAAGTTCGATGCCGCTCGAGACGAGCCTGTGCATCTGGTTTTCGCTCGATCTTGCCCCGACGGCGACGTACGTCAGAAGGTCCTCGACGTAGGCGTAATTTTCGGGATAGAGCATCTCATCCGCGGCAGAAAGCCCGCTCTCTTCGATGACATTCAGAAGAAGGGATCGGATGGTGCGGATGCCCTTGAGGGTGTCCTCTTTGTGTTCGGGGTCGGGCTGGGTGAACATGCCCTTGTAGCCGACTCCCCTCGTTCTCGGCTTCGCCGTGTAGATACGGGGAATGATGACGAGCTTGTCCTTGACCTTTTCGTTCAGCTTCCCGAGCCGCTTGACGTACTCGAGGACGGGTGCGCTCTCGTGGGCGGAACAGGGTCCGATGATGAGGAGCAATTTGTCGCTCTTGCCCGCGATGACCGCCTTTGCGAGTTCATCGCGCTCTGCCTTGATCTGCGCGAGCGCTTCGGAGACGGGCTGTTCCGAGCGGATCTCCTCGAATGTCGGGATCTCAATCTGTCTCTTAAACATGGGGATCTCTCCTGAGTATGAATTCATAGACTTCCTTCGGGACGTAATGCTCAAAGGGCGTTCCGAAGGAGATCGCGTTCTTGACGAGGGTGGATGAAATGTGCGTGTGCTGCTGTTCGGCGGGAAGATACAGCGTGACAAGTTCCGCCATCAGATCCTTGGACGCATAGAAATCGTCCGTCTCATAGGCGCAGTCCACGGCGTTCCTGACCCCGCGCACGTAGAAGGGCGTGTTCTCCTTCCGAAGCAGGGAGACGATGACGCCGTCCCAAATCAGGACGCGGACGCGAGGGTCCTTCCGATAGACCTTTCCGATCATCTCCGCCCGCTCCTCTGCCGTAAACATCGTGTGCTTGGACCTGTTTGCGGCAACGGCGACGACGACTTCATCGAATAGGGTCAGACTTTTTTCGACGGTATCGGCATGTCCGACGGTAAAGGGGTCGAACGTGCCCGCAAAGATACATTTTTTCAAGCGTTTCTCCTTTTGAGAAAGAAAATTTTGACTCTTCCGTATTCTCTCTTGTCTGCAAGTTCAAAGGACTCGGGGAATGTGATGTCCCTCTCGCTCTCATAGACGACGATCCCGTCCTCTCGCAGAAGTTCCCGCCCGACGATGCGGCGCAGGATGTCATCGGAGAGGTCGAGACGGTAAGGCGGATCGCAGAAGATGAGGTCGAAGGTCCCCCCGACGCTCCCGAGACAGGCGTCGTAGCCGAGACGGAAAATTTGTCCGTTCTCGCCGCATGCGGCAAGATTCTTTTTGAGAAGGGCGGCGCTCTCCTTGGAGATGTCGTTAAAAACGACTTCCTCTGCCCCGCGGGAGAGGCTCTCAAGCCCGAGCGCACCGCTTCCCGCAAACAGATCGAGGACACGTGCGCCGACGAGCTTCCCCGAAAGGATCTGAAAGAGAGATTCCTTGACCCGATCGGGCGTGGGACGGATGTCCTTCCCCTCGAATGTCGAAAGGACCCTTCCGCGATGTTTCCCTGCGATGATCCTCATTTCTTCTTGCCCGCCGCCTTGATCCTCTCGTCCCGTTCCGACTCATGCAGTTTCCGCTGCTTTTCGACATAGGCGCCGATGAGATAGGCTGCACCGCTCACGAGGACGGGGAGCAGGACAAAGAGAAGAGACCAAATGGGATCTGCCTTGAGTCCGACGCCGCCCTCGGCGGGTCCGAACCAAGTGATGGGAATGATCGCCCAGCCTGCGAACATCGCAAAGAAGAGACCCGCGACGTCGTAAAAGAAGTGGGAAAGAATGCCCATGAGGATGACGGGGATGCCGATGAGAAAGCCGATGTAAAATCCCTTCCACGGGCTGAATTCTCGTTCGGGACGGTGGTCTCCCCCCGACGGAATGCCGAGGCGGGCGTTTCTCCTGTGGATGTTCCCCGTGATGAAGTTGTCGTAATGCAGAATGCCCGTATGATACAGAAGATGGGCGTTGAATGCCGCACCGATCAGGATACAGGCGATGCCGAGGACGATTTCGATCACGGCGTTTTCGTCGGGCACGATCGCCTGAAGGGAGAGAAGGAGCAGGCTCATAAAGAGGTACATGAGGTAGGGCGTGACCATTCTCCGCCAGCATTCTCCCTGTATTCTCCAAAACAGCTGCCATTTGGTGGGATCGGAATAATCCTTCACCTTTTTGGGTCTTTCGTTGAGCATGTTTCACCCCGCGGGCGCATGCGCCCATATTCCATTATAGTCGTTTGCGGGAAACGTGTCAAGTCATTCTCGATAAAACGGCAAGCGAAAAGGCGGAGCTGCGGCTCCGCCCGAAAAGTCCGAACAGTCTGAAAAGTCCGAACGGTCATGTTCGGTGATATGTTTTGACAGCTTTGCCCGACAGACGCACGAGCGCTTCATAGACGGACGTCCCGTGCGCACGGGCGTATGCCTCAAAGTCGGAGACGACGAGGATCTTCTTGCCGAACGGGACGTCTCCCCCGACGATCGCGGCGTCCATGCAGAGCTTCCCGACGGCGGGAGACAGACCTTCCCGAAAAAATCCGTCCCCATACCCGAGCCGCAGGGTGTGGACGGTCTGAAAGTCCCTCTCCGCGAGGGCGTAACCGAGTCCTCTTCCCGTCTGTCTGCATCGGTTGGAGACAAAGGCGTACAGCTTCATGGCGCGGACGAGAGGCTCGGAGCCGCCGAAGGGAAGGTAGCCGTACAGTCCGAGACCGACACGCACGGCATCCCCCTTCTCCCCCTTGAGCGCTCCGCCCGTCGCGGCGATGTGGGAAATGCAGTGCGGAAAGATCTCTTTCACGGCGGAGACGGCGCTTTTGAACAGGACGTTTTGCGCTTCCCTTTCCCCGTCCTTCTCCGCCGCAAAGTAATGAGAATAGACTCCGACGACGTCGCAGCCCCTCTTTTTGAGCAGTCTCGCCGTCCGCGCTGCCGCCCCGCTCTCCACGCCGTAGCGGTTCATGCCCGTGTTGACGGCAAGGTGTACGCGCGGTGCGGTCCCCGTGCGTTCCGCCGCCCGCAGGAGAAGGTGCAGGGCGGACAGAGAGGTGACGCTCGCCGTCAGGCGGTACAGAAGGAGACGCACGCATTCCTCTTCCGTCATGGGCGGCGTGAAAACGAGGATGTCCTCCGTCACGCCCGCAAGGCGCAAAGAAGCCCCCTCCTCGACGGTCGCAACGGCAAAAGATGCCGCGACGCCGTGCAGGGAGAGGGCGACTTCCTCCGCGCCGTGACCGTAGGCGTCGTCTTTCACGACGGCGATGAGCGGACGGGAGGAAAGTTTTTTGAAATGGTTTGCGTTGAATTGGATCGCGGGCAGATCGATCTCGGCAAGAAGGGATTGCATACCCCATTCTATGCGGGAAAGGTCCTCCTTTGCTTACTGCTTATAGATGAAGCGGTGGCAGTTCTCGCATTCGATGACGTTTCCGCCCGCAAGACGGTTCCGCTGGGCGAGCGGAAGGTCCATGCCGCAGACGCACATGTCGCCGTTCAGGGGGACGAGCACGGGAAAGACCTTTTCGTTGCGCTTCTGCTTGTACCGTTCGAGCATCTCGGGCGGGATCTTTCGGGCGGTCTCTTCCATTTGCTTCGTCAGAGATGCGACCGTGTCCGCATACCTCGACTGGACTTCCTTGTATTTTTCGGAATATTCCTTCCGCTGTTTGTTCATCTGTTTGCCCTGCTCCATGAGCTTCTTGTACTCAGCCGTGAGCTTTTCGATCTCGTCGAGCATGCCGTTGAGTTCCGCCTTCATCGCGCGGACCCGATCCATGAGCTGTTGGGCGCTCTTCTTGTAGAAGGAGACGTCGCCGCCGCCCTCGACAAGTTCCTCGACATCCGAATATTCGGCGATCGCCTTGCTCGTCTCGTCGACGCGGGCGATGAGGCTGTCGCGGAGCTGTTTGAGTTCCACGGCGCGTTTGTCCTGTGCGGCGATCCGAAGTTCGGCGTTCCGCATGATGACTTTCGCTTGGTTGAGCTTTTTCTTCTCCTCGGTGGCGCCGAGTTCCAGATCGATCTTGCGGAGTTCGCCGTCGAGTTTTTGGTATTCCAGTAGATCTTGCAATGCAGCCATAGTTTTACTCCTTACAGAAACCGCCTGTCCGTAAAGACGGTGCAGGGCAGTTCTTCGATTTTTGTTTTGACCGCTTCTGCGAAGCGGTGGAAGCCGTAATTTTCGGATGCATAGTGGGTGAAGAGCAGGACGTTCAAGCCCTTTTCCACTGCTTCCGAAATGAGATGATGTTTTCCGTCCGAGGTGACGAGCGTATCGGCACCGTGACGGAGCGCAAAGGCGATCGCGCTGTAGGTGAAGCCGCCGCCGCAGAAACTTGCGACCCGCCTCACCTCTCTTTCGCCGTAGACAGCGAGCTTGTCCGTGCCGAACGTCTCCCGTGCGCGGGCAGCAAAGCCGTCAAGGGGTTGAGGTCTGACGTCGTACACCCTTCCGTAGCCGCCACAGGAGAGTTCTTCCATGACGGCAAGTGCCCCCTTCCCGCCCAGCCCGATCATCAGGCTCTCGTCGATGCCCCCCTTTGCGGCGTCGAGGTTGAGGTGGGCGGAGAGGACGGAGATGCCGCCTGCGATACACTCCGCAAGGGCGGGCGTGTCGTCGGGCGTCAGGCGCATCGCCCCTTCCCAGATGGCGGGATGATGGGTGATGATGAGGTTCGCCCCCGTTCTCTTCGCTTCGGCGACGGCGGCGAGGGAGAGGTCGAGGGAAAACACGATCCCCTTGATGTCCCTTCCGCAGTCGAGAAGGATGCCGCTGTTGTCGTGCATGCCCCTTTCCATATACTCTTTGGAGAGCAGGAAGGGCGCGAGCGCATCGACGGTCTCATAGATCTTTTTTAAGTTCATGTCCGATCTCCTCGAGTTCTGCCTTGAGCTTTTCAAGGCTTCTTCTGTTCTCTTCTGTCTTTGACAGCTTCAGGCGCTCCTCCGTCCTCTCGATCCGCTCCGAAAGAGAGCGTAAAAAGTCGGGAGAAAGTCCCTTGAGGTTGTCCCGTCCGTAGCGGAATTCCCGCTCCGTGTAGCTCTCGCTGCCGCCGTGCGTCCCGAGCAGGACGTCGTAGTCCTTTTTCCCGTCCGAGAAGGTGAAGTCTTTTCCGATCTGCACGCCGCAAGCGATGAGGTAGCGGCGGAGCTTTTCCGTATTCTTCATCGGCTGGAAGAGAAATCTCTTCGGGAGAAAGCCGTCCGACAGGATCCTGACGATCTCTTCCCCGCCCATCCCCGCGATGAGGACAAAATCACAGTCGGCGGGAACGCCCTTGAGTCCGTCGCAGACGACGGGGACGCACCGCCCCGCTTCGATGTACTTTTCAAGTAGATGCTCGGCTTTTTGCAGGCTCTTCGGGCTGATGTCCGTGACGTACGCCCGCTTGCAGAGGTCATGTCCGAGCATGTACTCCGCCATGTAGCCGTGGTCGCAGCCGACATCGGCGAAGGTCTCCGCTTCCGTGAGAAGGGAACAGAGCCTCTCGATCCTGTTCATCAGTCGAGGAAGTCGCGCAGGCGCTTGCTCCTCGAGGGATGGCGGAGCTTGCGGAGCGCCTTTGCCTCGATCTGGCGGATGCGTTCACGCGTGACGTTGAATTCCTTGCCGACCTCTTCGAGGGTGCGGGGCTTCCCGTCGTCGATGCCGTAGCGGAGGCGGAGCACCTTTTCCTCGCGGGGGGTCAACGTGTCGAGCACGCTCAAGAGCTGTTCCTTGAGCATGATGAAGGCGACGGAGTCCCCCGGGGTCTGCGTCTTGTCGTCCTCGATGAAGTCGCCGAGGTGGGAGTCCTCTTCCTCGCCGATGGGCGTCTCGAGAGAGACGGGGTCCTGTGCGATCTTCTGGATCTCCATGACGCGGGCGACGTCGATGCCCATGGCTTCGGCGATCTCCTCGGGCGTGGGTTCCCTGCCGTTCTCCTGCAAGAGCATGCGGGAGACGCGGGTGAGCTTGTTGATGGTCTCGACCATGTGGACGGGGATGCGGATGGTCCTCGCCTGATCGGCGATGGCACGGGTGATGGACTGGCGGATCCACCATGTCGCATAGGTGGAGAACTTGAAGCCCTTTTGGTAGTCGAACTTCTCGACCGCCTTCATGAGTCCCAAATTCCCCTCTTGGATGAGGTCCAGAAAGAGCATTCCCCTGCCGACGTACCGCTTCGCGATGGAGACGACGAGCCTTAAATTGGCTTCGGAGAGGCGGTTTTTCGCTTCCTCATCCCCTTCCTGCATGCGCCGCGCGAGTTCGATCTCCTCGTCGCCCGAGAGAAGGGGCACCCTGCCGATGTCCTTCAGATACATCTTGACGGGATCGTCCAGCCCGATATCGGAGAGCGCCTGTTCGAGAAGTTCCCTGTCCCGCTCGTCCTCGTCGAAGATGCTGATGCCGAGTTCGGGCAGGCTCTTGTAGACTTGGTCATATTGCTGGGGAGAGAGATCGTATTTTTCCAGCTCGTTGCAGAGCTGGTTCGTGGAGATGCTCCCCTTCATGCGGTAGCCCGCAGATAAATTTTCGATCAGTTCGTTGAGTTGTTCGTCCGAAACGTTCATACCGAACCTCCTATGTTTTTCATTTTCTTCGTGTATGTATCGATGCGGAGAAGGATCTCGCGCTTCTCCTCCGCGGACTTGGCTTGCTGAAACGCTTCCTGCTCTTGGGCGATCTTCTTGGTATACAGCCTCTTTTCGAGCGTTCGGACGCAGTCGCGGAAGTACTTTTCCGCCTGTTCGCCCTCTAAATTGTCGCCGAAGTCGAGGTTCAGGATGTTGGCGATCTCGCCGCTCTCGGGGAGATAGTCGAAGATGCCGCTCGCGCGGACCCGCCCCTTCTGCCGTTCCTGCATGACGAAATCTGCGACGGTTTTGTGCTCGTCCAAGTCCCATTCGAATGCCGAAAGGTCGACATCCGAGGCGTACGGCTTGCTCAAAAGGCAGGCGCAGAGGACATATCTTGCCGCCTTGACGGCGCTTCCGCTCCCCTCTTCCTTCCTGACGACGGGAAGAACTGTCTCTTCTTTGCTCTCGGGGAGACGTTCGAGGTCGCGCTGCAATGCGCCGAGGCTGATGCCCGCCTTTGCGGAGATGCGTTTTAAGAGTTCTTCCTGCTCCGTCTCCGAATCGGCGTCCCTGACGATGGAGAGCGCCTCGCGGACGAAATCGCGGACCTCGTCGGTTTTCGTCAGGTCGTACTTTCTCGCCGCCGCATGGATGCGGAAGTCGATGAGCGGCATCGCGCTGTCGAGACACTTTTGATACCCTTCCGCGCCTCTTTGGCGGATGACGTCGTCGGGATCGAGTTCGTCGGGAAGCGGGACGACGCGGAGCTTCAAGCCCTCGTTTTCGAGCAGTTTCAAGCCCCGCAGGTTCGCCGACTGCCCCGCCGCATCGCCGTCATAGCTGATGAGCACGGTGTCGGTGTACCGCTTGGCGAGGCGGACTTGTTCCTTCGTGAGAGAAGTTCCCATGCTCGCGACGACGTTGCGGAAGCCCGCCGCATAGAGGGAGATCGCGTCCATGTACCCCTCTACCATGATGAGGTAGGGAAGTCCCCCCGCACGCTTCTCCTTCTTGACGAGATTGATGTTGTAGAGGTTCTTGCTCTTGTTGAAGAGGAGCGTCTCGCGGGTGTTCTTGTACTTTGCCCTGTCGGTGGGCTGCATGACCCTTCCGCCGAACGCGATGACCTCGTCAAAGTTGTTGATGATGGGAATGATGAGCCTTCCGCCCTCGAAATCGAAGAGCCTGCCGTCATCGGACAAGCCGCAGGCGCCGCTCTCCGCGCATTCTTCCCTGCTGTAGCCGAGGGCAAGAAGATGGGAAGGCAGACCCGTGAAGTCGAGCGAGGCGCCGATGCCGAACTTCTTCGCAAGAGAGGGCGAAACGCCCCGCTTGGAGAGATAGGCAAGGTACTCGTCCGCCCTTCCGCTGTAGAGATTGTTCAGATAGAAGCGGGCGGCGTCCTTCATGAGCGCGACGTGTCTGTCCCGTTTCTTCTTTTTGAGCGCGGCAAGCTCGGCGGTCTTGTCGTCACGGGCGGGAACTTCGAGTCCCGCGCGGCTCGCGAGGATCTGGACCGCCTGGTTGAAATCGACGTTCTCGTACTCCTTCACGAAGCCGATGACGTCCCCGCTCACACCGCAGCCGAAACAGTGGTAGAACTTGTCGGCGGCGTTGACGGAGAAGGACGGCGTCTTTTCATGGTGGAAAGGACAGCAAGCCCAATAGTTGTAGCCTCTCCTCTCCAGCTTGATGTAGGAGCCGATGACGTCTACGATGTCGTTTTTCTCCTTGAGCGTCTGGATGAACGCGCTGAAGTCCTGCATTACACGCTCCCCTCTCTCGGCACGAACAGCCGCTGGAAGAGCGTGATGGCATAGCGGTCGGTCATGGAAGAGAGATAGTCGCAGACGGCGCGGGGCGCGTCCGTCTTTGCCGTTTCGAGATAGAGAACGGGCAGCTCTTCGGGCTTTTCCATAAAGTATGTATAGAGCGCCTTGAGCATGCGTTCCGCACTCTCCTGAATGAGCTTGTTCGCCCGTTCATAGACGTGTTCGAACATGAAGGAACGGAGACGGGAGAGCGCCTCGTCCTTCTCCGCGGACATGCGGACATAGGGTTGTCCCTCCGATTCGCGGCAGATATCCATGATGGCGGTGTTGATGCGCTCGGATGTGTGCCGCCCGAACTTTGCGACGGCGTCCTTGGGAAGCTCGTCCGCCGTCAGATAGCCCGCGCGGATCGCGTCCTCGATGTCATGGTTGATGTAGGCGATGAGGTCGGCGTACCGTACGACTTCCGCCTCAAGCGTCTCGGGTTTCCCCGCAGGCGTGTGGTTGAGGATGCCGCTGCGCACTTCGTAGGTAAGATTGAGTCCCTTGCCGTCCTTTTCGAGCTTGTCCACGACGCGGAGAGACTGCTCGTTGTGCTTGAATCCCGCGGGGTTCAGGGAAGCGAGGACGCGTTCGCCGATGTGCCCGAAGGGAGTGTGACCGAGGTCATGCCCGAGCGCGATCGCCTCGGCAAGGTCCTCGTTGAGAGAGAGGCAACGCGCGAGCGCACGCGCGATCTGTGCGACATCAAAGGTGTGGGTGAGCCGAGACATGTAGTGGTCGCCGTCGGGCGCGAAAAAGACTTGCGTCTTGTTCTTGAGACGCAAGAATGCCTTGGAATAGACGATACGGTCCCGATCGCGCTGGAAATCCGTCCGCATGGGACAAGGTCTCTCTTCGCGCTCCCTCCCCCGTGTGTTTTCGGAGCGCATCGCATAGGGAGAAAGGTACGTCCGTTCCTTCTCGTAAGTTTTTTCCTTCATATCGTAAATGATTTCTTTCATCACAAGTTATTACGCAAAAAAAGAAAAAAATCCTCTTTTTACAGGGAAATTTTTTCAAAAAAGGGAATTTTGAAAGTATTATGTCTGGCATAACATTGCAGTTATGTCTGACATAATACAATTTTTAGATGCAAAAACCGCCGTTTACGCCCAAGATCTGACCTGTGACGTACTTGCTTTCGAGAAGAGAGACGATCGCGCGGGCGACTTCTTCCGAGGTGCCGAACCGCCCCATCGGGATCTCTTCAAAGAGGCTTTTTTTATCCTCCGAAGAAAGATGGGCGTTCATCTGCGTGTCGATGACCCCCGGGGAGACGCAGTTGACGGTGATACGGGCGGGTGCGAGTTCCTTTGCGAGCGCCTTCGTGAAGGCAATGACGGCGCCCTTCGAGGCGGAGTAGACGCTCTCACAGCTCCCCCCGCTCTCTCCCCAGACAGAGGAGACGTTGACGATCGCACCGCCCCTCTCGAGCATCTTGGGAACGGCGTATTTCGTGCAGAGAAAGGTTCCGCCCATGTTGATGTCCATGACGCGGCGGAAGTCCTCAAGGGATGTATCCTGCACCTGCGAAAAGAGGGAGACGCCCGCGTTGTTGACGAGGTAGGCAAGGGAAGGGAGTTTTGAAAAGACTTCGCGTACCTGCGCCTCATTTGAAACGTCGGCACGCACAAAGTCGACGGCGGGAAGAGCTTTCCTTGCCTCTTCCGCCGCCCGTTCGTCCGCATGGTAGAGCGCCGTGACGGAGACGCCCGATTCCGATAAGAGACGGCACACCGCGAGTCCGATCCCCCGCGTTCCGCCCGTGACGACCGCCCTCATGCCCTTTCAAAGAGGCGGATGATCGTGTCCGCCACCTCGTCGACCGTCCGATCGTCCGTATCGACGATGAGATCGGCGACCGCTTCATAGACGGGCGTGCGCTCGGAGAGGAGCATGCCGAGGCGTTCGGCGATCTTCCCGTTGTTCTTCAAAAGCGGGCGCGTCTCATCCGCGCGGACGCGCTTCAAGAGGGTCTCAAAGCCCGCACGCATAAAGACGATCTTGCCGTTTTGCTTCAGAAGTTCGTTGTTCTCGGGTTTTAAGACGAGTCCGCCGCCCGTGGAGATGACAAGCCCGTCCTTCCCCGCAAGTTCCCTGACGACTTCCGTCTCGAGGGCGCGGAAGTGTGCTTCCCCATAAAATTCAAAGATGTCGGAGATGCTGCCGTGACGGTCGGAGATGACGATATCGGTGTCGTACCATCTTCTGCCCGTCTTTTCGGCGATGCGGATGCCCACGCTGGACTTCCCCACCCCCATCATGCCGCAAAGAATGATATTCATAGAAGAAAACTCTCCAATGCCAAGAGATAGCTGTCCTTGCCGAAGCCGAGGATCTCCCCCTTGCAGACCTCGGTCAGGACGGAATTGCGGCGGAAGTCCTCTCTCGCGTGGACGTTCGACATGTGGACTTCCACGACGGGAACGCTGACACTTGCGATGGCGTCGCGGATGGCGTAGCTGTAGTGGGTGAATGCGCCCGCATTGAGGACGATACCGTCATAGACGCCCTCGGCGCGTTGGATCTGCGTGCAGATCTCCCCCTCGAAATTGCTCTGGATGAAGTCGACGGAGTGACCTTTGCCCTCGACGAAGGCTTCGAGTTCCCTGTTGATCTCCTCGAGCGTTTCTTTGCCGTAAACGCCCTGTTCCCGCTTCCCCGTGAGGTTGAGATTGACGCCGTTGAGCACTAAAAGTTTCATTGAGATACCTCGTTGTATTCTTTCCAAAGATGTTTGGCTTCTTCGCTGTCCGCCGTTCTGCCGAAAAAGATGCAGTCGGCGAGATATGCCTGATAGAAGAGCATGGCGGCGCCGTTCACCGTCTGCTTCCCGAGGATCCGCGCGATGCGCAAGAACTCCGATTCCCGCGGCACATAGATGAGGTCGACCGCCGTCCCGCAACGGGACAACAGCTCCTCTCCGACGGCTTGTTCCTTGCCGCCGATGAGGACCGCGGGGGTCATTCCCTCGGTGTTGTGCATGCCGACGCCCGTGCAGTTGAGGATGATGTCATAGCTGCGCAGAGGGACTTCGGAAAGGGGCGTGAACCCGCCGAGTTCCCCGAAAACGCTCCCGAGTCGGGCTTGGTCGCGTTCATAGGCGTACACATCGGCGCCGCCGTCGCACAGCTTTTTGATGCAGCTGCGTCCCGCGCCGCCCGCGCCGAGCACGAGGACGGACCTTCCCTTGACGGCGATCCCCCCGTTTTCGAGCATGAGCAGAAAGCCGTAGCCGTCCGTGTTGTAGCCGAGACGGGACTTCGAGAGGACGGTATTGACAGCGCCGAAGGTCTTTGCGTCCCCCTTGAGTTCCCTCAAATAGGGAAGAATGTCCCGTTTGAACGGGATCGTGACGTTGAACCCGTCAAAGCGGGTGAAGAGTTCCTCCGCGCGGCTCCCGAATTCCTCGGGCGGGATACTGACCCGTTCATAGGAGTGACCATCGCCGAAACAGCGGCGGAGAAGGAATGTATGGATGGCGGGACTGTCCGACTTCGAGACGTCCTTGCCGATGACTGCGAATTTCATAGCGTCTGTCCGATCTCCTTCAGTTCCTCTTCGTATTCGCGGAAGCCGAGTTCCAAGAGGGCAAATTCGCCCCGTTTTACGGGAACGGCGAGCGTGACTTTGTCCTTCGCCGTGTTCTTCTTGTCGAGCAGGGCAAGACGGGCATGGGAAGCCGCGTCGGTCTTCGGATCGGCGAGCACCCTCTTGATGAGCGCGGAGAGCGCCTGAAGATATCCGACATCGGCGTCGAGATGTCTCTCGGCGATACGGCTCTCATAGAGCAGTCCGAGGAGCACGCATTCGCCGTGGGAAAGCGTCTTTTCGGCAAGCTCGATCGCGTGTCCCGTCGTGTGTCCGAGGTTGAGACAGCGTCGGAGTCCCCGTTCGTTGGGGTCCTTCTGCACGATCTCCGCCTTGATGCGGATGTTCTCGGGAACGACCGAGGCGAGAAAATCAAGGTCGGAGAGGTCGTCCTGCGCCGAAAGTTTGTCGAAGAGGGCGGCGTTCAATGCGCCGTGCTTGACGATCTCCCCCAATCCGCAACGGATCTCGCGCGGCGGGAGCGTCCCGAAGAAGGTCGGGTCGGCAAGGACGAGCGAGGGCTGGTGAAAGGCGCCGATGAGGTTTTTCACCCCGCAAAAGTCGATGGCGGTCTTGCCGCCGACGGAGCTGTCGACTTGGGCGAGCAGAGTCGTCGGGACCTGAATGCAGGAGATCCCGCGCATGTAGAGGCTCGCCGCGAGTCCGCCGACGTCCCCCACGACGCCGCCGCCGAGGGCGATGAGCGTGGAAGTCCTGCGAAGGTTCGCTTCCGCCATGGCTTGGAGCAAGGCAAAGAGGGTCGTTTGATCTTTGTGTTCTTCCCCCGCGGGCATGACAAAGACGGGAAGGGTCAAGGCGTCGATCTGCCTTTGGTAGAGGGCATAGACGTTGGAGTCGGTAAAGACGATCGCCCCGCCCGCTTTCAGCCGCGGGAGCAGTTCGGGAAGCGCCTTGGAAAGGACATTTTTGCGGCAGACGATGATACTTTCCCTCGGCGTCCCCTTCAATTTGATGTGGAAAGTCCTCATTTCAGCTCTCCGTTGCGCCTGCAAAGTTCTTCCACCGTGTCGCCGCCGAGACGCTCGGAGACGACTGCGGCGAGTTCTGCAGCGACCGCCGCTTCGCAGACGGTCTCGAAGGCGAGGATCGCACAGACGTCGCTGCGCTCGGAAGCCGCCGAAGCGGGCAGAAGCGTGTCCGTGTCGACGGTCCGAAGTCCCCTCATGAGGGTCGGGATGGGCTTCATCGCGGCGCGGAGAACGATCTCTTCGCCGTTGCTCATTCCCCCTTCGATGCCGCCAGCACGGTTCGTCTTTCTGAAGTAGCCGAGCGTTTTGTCACGGTAAATTTCATCGTGGACTTCGCTCCCGCGGAGCGCGGAAGCGGAAAAGCCGAGACCGACTTCCACGCCCTTGACCGCCTGAACGCTCATGAGCGCGGCGCAGAGGCGGGCGTCGAGCTTTTCTCTGTACGTCATACAGCTCCCGTAGCCGCTCTTGAGACCCTTGATGCGGAGTTCGGCGACGCCGCCGAGGGTGTCCCCTTCCGCCTTGCAGGCGTCGATGAGACGGCAGGCTCTCTCTTCCGCGTCACGGTCGAGCATGCCCAAAAGTTCGGAGCGATGAGATATTTCTTCAAAGGAATATTGCTTGTCGTCGGAGACCGTTCCGACGCTTTTGACATAGCCTGCAATTTCGATGCCGAGCGCGGCGAGGAGCTGTCTGCAGATCTCCCCCGCGGCGACGCGGACGGCGGTCTCACGGGCGGAAGCGCGTTCGAGAATGTTCCGCGCGTCATTCTGTCCGAATTTCAGCATGCCCGAAAGGTCGGCATGCCCCGGGCGGACCTTGGAGAGGCGGCGCTTTTCCGTATCGCAGCCCTCGGGCGCCATACATTCTTCCCAGTTCCCGTAGTCGCGGTTCCGAACGGCGAGCGTTATGGGACTGCCGAGGGTGACACGATTTCTGACGCCCGAAAGGATCTCCGCCCTGTCGGACTCGATCTTCTGCCTCTCTCCCCTGCCGTAACCGCTCTGGCGGAGCGCAAGGCGGGCGTCGATGCGGCTCAAGTCAAGGTTCAATCCTGCGGGGATCCCCTCGAGAATGGCGAAAAGCCCCTTCCCGTGCGATTCCCCCGCCGTCGTCAATCGTATCATTTCTTTCTCCCCCATGCGGAGATCTTGCTCTCGATCTCCGCGATCTGTTCTTTGGCGGCTGCATAGCCGACTTCATACATCGCATCCATGGAAGCCCTGTCGACACTCGTCGCCTTGAAGGCGCCGAGGTCGGGACGGATCATCACGTCTGCGGCGGCATAGCCGCGGCTCTTGTTGTCCTCTAAATATTTGACGGGCATCATTGCCGTGATCGCGTTCCCGACGAGACGGGAAATGGCGCTCTTCTCCTCATCGGGACGGTTGAAGGCAGAGAGGTCGATCCCGATGACGAAGTCGGCGCCGAGCTGCTTGCAATAGTCTGCGGGAATGGCGTCCGAAAAGGCGCCGTCGTAGTAGCGGCTTTCCCCGATATCCACCCCTCTGAAGAAGGGCGGGATCGCGGCGGAAGCCGTCAGCGCCCTTGCGAGCTTCCCTTCCTGCAAGAGCTTGCTCTGATTGCTCTCCCCGTCGGTGACGGCGACGGCGAAGGGCAAGGGAAGAGAGGAAAAGTCGCCGTCGAGGTAGTTCTCGAGGAAGGCTTCGGCAAATCCCATGTCCGAAAAGGGCTTGAGATTCTTGGAAAACTCCTTGCGGTTGAGGTTCTCGACGATGCCCACCATGTCGGCTGAGGAATAGCCCTTTGCATAGAGTGCGCCGACGATCCCGCCGATCGAGGCGCCCGTGATGACGGCAAAGGAAAGCCCCGCCTCCTCGAACGCCTTCAATGCGCCGAGGTGCGCCATGCCCTTTGCTCCGCCGCTTCCGAGCGCGAGTCCGAGCTTTATCTTCGGTTTTTTCTTCCCAAAGAGGGACTTCAGGCGGGAAAAGAAACCCATATTGCCTCACTGATTACGGTTTTTGGGGGGGAAGAGAAATGCCTTGGCTCCCCTCGGGGTCCCCGCAAAAAGACAACGTATTTTGCGGGGTGGTTTAGGGGAGCTGTCGAGCGAAGCGAGACTGAAGGGTTTCAAAACCCCTTTCCCCTCGCAAGCTCGGGGACTGTCTCGGACGGGTAGAGACCCGTCCTCGGTCACCGTTCGCGCGGGATAATGCGCTCACTCACCGCAAAACGCAGCGCACAGCACACCGTGCTGATGCGCAAGAATTGCGTTTTGCGACCCTAAAAGGGGCAGCGAGGGAACACTGCGGTGACCCACCCCCTGTCGCGATGCAACATCCCCTCGGAGGGGGTAGAAGATTGCCCCAAGTTTGAATTATATCTCGATTTCCATTCCGTCGAAGGCGGCGAGGACGCCGTATTCCCGTTCGGCACTGGAGAGCGCTTCCGTCGTCGGGCGGGCGTTGTGGGAAAAGTGTGTGATGACCTTTTTTGTGTGTCCGTCCGCAAGCCCGATCTCCTCGAGACGGGACATCGTCCGCATGTTCTCGTCGAGTCCCATGTGACGGGCGAAGGCGTCCGTTTCGGCAAACAAAAACGTGCAGTCGAGGGTGACGAGGTCGACGGGCTTCCCGCCGATCTCCGCGAGGTAGCGGACAGAATCCTCGGGGAGTCTGCCCGTATCGGTCAGGTGCAGGACCCGCTTGTCCCCCTTTTCGATGAGAAAGAGGAGCGGTTCCTCCGAGGAGTGATTGGCGAGCAGGGTATAGACGCGGTATGCGCCGAATTCGATCTCCTCAAACGCACCGATTGGACAGAGACGGATGTTCTCCGCGACATCGGGCTTCATCTCGCGGGCGGTGCATTCGCCGAACACGTCCATGACTTCCTGATTGCCGTAGATGGAGAGAGTTGGCTCCGTCATGTTCCCCGCATACTTATAGCCGCGAAGAATGAAGTCGTGCGCATAGAAGTGGTCCATATGGGAATGGGTGACGAGGAGATATTTGAGCGCGGAAAGATCGATCCCCCGCGCATGGGAAAAGGCGTCGGGCGGAAAGTCGATGCCGAGTTCCCCGTCAATGAGGATCTGGGAACGGGAGCGGATCTCCCTTCCCCCTCTTTGGCGGACGCCCTTGCAGTATTCGCAGTTGCAAAAGAGTGCGGGGATCCCCTCCGCCGCTCCTGTACCGAGATAGATGAGTTTCATGATGCCCTGTCGGAATGCCTGTCCTTTCAAGCCTCGTATACGATCGTGACGGGTCCGTCGTTCGTCTGTTCGATCTTCATGTCGGCGCCGAAAATGCCGTAACGGACGGGGACGCCGTGCGATGCGAGACATTTCCCCGCCGCCAGATAGAGCGGTTCCGCCTTTTCGGGACGCTCGGCGTCCGTGAAGGAAGGACGGTTCCCCTTTCTCGCGTCGCCGTACAGCGTGAACTGGGAGACGAACAGAACTTCCCCGCCGACATCGAGGACGGACAGATTCATTTTTCCCTCACTGTCCTCAAAGATACGCAGGTTTGCGATCTTCTCCGCGCATTTTTGCGCCTGTTGCAGGGTGTCGCCGACACGAACGCCGAAATAAACGACAAGCCCGCGTCCGATCTCGGAGACGGGCTGACCGTTTACGGTAAGCTTCGCGCACAATACCCGCTGCGCGACAAATTTCATAGAATTTCCCCTTGCCGCACCGAGGCGGCTCGGTCCCTTTCCTCCGAAAAGACGGTCCTCAAACGCGGGACATGTATTCGCCCGTTCTCGTGTCGATGCGGATGGTGTCGCCCTCGTTGACGAACATGGGGACTTGGAAGGTGGCGCCCGTCTCGACCTTTGCAGCCTTGGTGACGTTGGTCGCCGTGTTGCCCTTGACGCCCGGCTCCGCCTCGATGACTTTGAGTTCGACGAAGTTCTCGGGTTCGACGGAGAATGCCTTGTCATAGAGGAAACGGACGGTGACGATATCGTTCTCGCGGATATAGCGGAGCGCGTCCTCGACCTGTTCATGATTGAGGGGAGTCATGTTGAACTCGTCGTCCATGAAGTAGTAGAACTCGCCGTCGTTGTAGGAATAGGTCATCTTCTTGGTCTCGACCTGCGCCGTCTCGAGCTTGGTCGAGGGGTTGAAGGTCTCGTCCGAGAGGACCTGTCCCGTGACGACGTTCTTTAAGGTCGTGCGGACGAACGCCGCGCCCTTGCCGGGCTTGACGTGCTGGAATTCGACGACGGTATAGACGCCGCTCTTGTACTCGAACGTAGTGCCCTTTCTGATATCGCCTGCCATGATCTGTGCCATAAATGTATCTCCTTTGATTACAAAACCAATAAATTTTTCTGTGTTTTTCCCATGAAGGAATGTGTTCTTCCGTCCTTCATGTACATGCTGTCCTCGATGCGGATGCCGAGCTTGCCTGCGATGTAGACGCCCGGTTCATCCGAAAAGACCATGCGGTCCCCGATGACCTGTTCGGAGCGCGGGGAGAGCGTGGGATACTCGTGGATCTGCAGCCCGATGCCGTGCCCGAGAGAGTGGGTGAAGTAGGGATCCAGCCCGAACTTTGCAAGATAGTTCCTTGCGATCGCGTCCCCTTCCTTCCCCGTCATGCCTGCGACGAGTTCTTCCCGCACGGCGTTGTGGGCGGCAAGGACGATGTCGTATGCCTTTTGGAATTCCGCATGCTTCCCGTCGTCGCCGAAGAGGAAGGTGCGGGTGATGTCCGAACAGTACCCTTCGACCTTGCAGCCGAAATCGATGAGGACAGGGTCGCCGAACTTCAACCGTACATTGCCCGTTTCGTAGTGGGGAACGCTGCCGTTTGCCCCGAAGGCGCAGATCGTGTCGAAGGACGTGCCGCTTGCGCCGCCGCGGCGCATGTTGTATTCGAGAAGGGCGGCGACTTCGTTCTCCGTCATCCCCTCTTTGATCGCGGGAAGGAGCTGTAAAAACGCGTCCTCGGCGATCTCGCAAGCCCTTTGGATGAGAGCAAGTTCCCCGTCCGACTTATAGAGCATGGCGTCGCGCAGGGCGGGCATGCAATCGACAAGTTCAAAGCTCTTTTTGAGGGACTCGAACGTCGCCGCGTCGGTGAAGGGATAGGGAATGCCGAGGGTGTGTTTGCCCGCAAGGAGTTCCATCGCCTGCGGTCGGGAGCCTGCGACGACCTCGACGGCGGAGCCTTTCAGCTTCTTTTCCGCCGCTTCGAAATAGCGGGGATCGGCGACGAATTTACAGCCGCTTTCATCGAGGATCACATAGCCGTCCGTCGAATAGAAGCCCGTCAGGTATCTCCGCAAGAAATCACATTCGAGATAGACGGCGTCCGCATGGGAATTTTCGTATATTCTGTGCCATTTCTCCGTCAACATAAACACATTATACCAAATTCGGGTGTAATAGTCAACGGTTTTTTATAAGAAAAGGGTGAATTTAGCCGTCCCGCCCTACCAAATCGTCCAAGGTCACGTCAAAGAGGTCTGCAAGGGCGATAAGCTGCGAAATGGAAGGTTCACTGTATCCCGTCTCCCAATGGGATACCGATTTGAACGTCGTATGCATGAGCTCGGAAAGTTCCCTCTGCCCCAAGCCCTTTGCGATGCGAAAGTTTTTTAGATTTCTCGGGAAATCTGACTTTTTCACTTCATTCATACGATAAATTATTATCAAAATTTGAGATTTTTACTTGGCATTCTCAAATTTTGAGAGTATAATGCATGTAATTCTAACTTTTGGAGGTGGGTTTATGGCACTCAATTTTGATCGCTCCGATCAAGCGGCTGTGTTAAATCGGCTTGCCAAACGGCGCAACGTTTTTACGGTTTTATTCGTGATCTGTCTTGCGCTCGGTTCGGTCGCAGGTTTAGTCCCTGTGATCGGTTGGTATCTGTCTGTCGCGCTATTTGTCCTTTGGGGCGTCTTTGCGGGGTGCCGAATTATTCCAGATTAAAGAATCTGAATGCGGAATATGAAGCGAAATTGGAAGAGCTGACCGAACCCAAGAAACCGTTTCGTACTACCCTCATCGGCATCATTCTGATCGCCATCATCGTCATCTCCGTCGTGAGAGCTCTCATTGTTCCCGACGCAGAATGGGTAGCATGGGAAATCGCCGTTTGCATTGTAGTCCCAATTTTCTCGGTCCTTCTCATGGTCATTCAATGGAGAAAATACAAAAAGAGATCTGACGCATACAACGATTCTATCGATCATATGCAACAGATCCTGAAAAAAGCCATTGAACTCCGAAAAGAGTCCGATTAACACAAAAGTATCCCCGCTTTCATGCGGGGATACTTTTGTATATGGAATTGTTTGGTTCGGAGAGTTCTTTGGGCGACGGGCGTCCTCGGAAGAAGCGGTCACTCTTTTCCGCTGTTCCCGATCGTGCTCCCCGCGATTTCAATTCTTGAGCTTCAGATACATTTCCTTCATCGTCATGGCGTCCTCGGTCTGGGTGCCTGCGGACTCGGAGACAATGTAGGGTTCGAGACCGTACTTCACGAGCGCGGCGGCAAGCGGTTCGAATTCGGGTCCGAAGGTCGTATCCTCGAACGTCAGATGTCGGATCTCCCCCTTTGCGCCGTACTGGATCTTGGAAAAATGCACATGGAAGTGTTTCATCCGCTCATAGCCGATCGCGCCGAGCAAGATCTCGAGGCGGTCGCAGTAGTCCCGTTCCGTCCGCAAACTGCCCTGTTCCCGTGCGTTGACATGTCCAAAATCGACACATGGGGTCAGAATTTCGTCGATCTTGCAGATCTCGGCGATCTCTTCCACGGTGCCGATCTGCGCGATTTTCCCCATCGTCTCGGGGCAGAACATCATGTCGTCGAGGCTGTTGAGACGGATGTAGTCGCAGAGGGTCTTGATCCTGTCGAGGGTGCGGGAGAAGGCGACGGAGCGGGTGTCCTTCCCCTGTGCGGCGGGGTGAAAGACGACGCGGCGTCCCCCCATTTCCCTGCCGACCTTTGCGCTGTCGAGGACATAGCCGTAAGATTTTGCCGCCATTTCGTCGTCGGGGTTGGCAAAATTGATGAAATAGGGCGCATGGACGGAGATCTCGACGCCCTCTCGATTGAATGCTTCCCGAATGGAATGCGCCTTCTTCTCGGTCATCTTGACCCCTCTGCCGAAGGAATATTCGAAGCAGTCGAGTCCGTGCTCCCTGACGAAGCGGGCGGAATCTTCCGTGTGCTCGAATCCCGCGGCATAGAAGCTCTCGCAGTTGCCGCTCGGTCCGAATTTTATCATGATGGTACTCCTCTCGTAAATGAAATCAAAAATTGGGCGATCTGTGTTACTCCGCCCGTTTGACGGGATCCTTCGGCTGCGCCTCTGGATGAACGGCGGTGACCCACTCCCCTACCTTTGGGCGGCAGGGACCGCCGCAAAGCCCGTCGCGCCCGCCAGCGCTCCTGTCGCGGCGCAGCTCACAGCCCACTG
>CANQUD010000002.1 GCA_947626935.1 uncultured Clostridia bacterium
AACGATTCGTCTTTGCCTTTGCAGATAAAGTTGAAGCATTTTATAAATCTTGCGCTCCCAAAATACTTCCAAACGATAAAATCGATCGGGACGGCTATCTCGCGTTTTGGACTGAATGGCACAGAAGAAGAAATCAATAAATTTCAATTTACCAACATGATTTTTATGAAAAATACTTGACGATGGCTTGATTCTTTGCGCACAAAGTGCTATCATGATCATGCGATACATTTGAATATCCTTGGTATATTGTTTCTGGAGACAATTATGATAGCTCGGATCAGAGAAAATGGCGGGGATTACGATTCCGCCGTATTTGCGATTTTTGACCACAAAGATTACGCCGAAGTACTCGTCTTTGATAGGGAAGGGCGATATCTCAAACGCGTACCTTTCGTGTCTATCACCCGCCGAAGTCGCATCGATGTCTTTATCTTCGACACGAGAACGGAAAATTGGGTCCAAAAAGAAAATACCGAGGGCTACGATTGGTTCCTGGGACACGAAGATGATGAGGATATCTTAAAACGTTGCAAGGAGATCCAATCGAATATCCGCGTTCCCGAATGGTTCGAGATCAAAAATAGCGACGACGTCGAGGGACTCATCAGCGCCACCACGGGACTCCACGATAGCTACGTTAAAAAGATATACTGGCGAAGCGGAAAACTTTATCTCCGCTTTGCCGCGTGGAGTTGCGAGGTTCTGTTCGAACTCACGGGAAGTCCCGAGACCAATCTCATTGAGGGATACGGACACATGTCCATCGGAGACGAGTATCCGCTCATTTTTGAGACTTCCGTTTTTTTCGAGGACGGAAAAGTCTGCTGGACGGACTTGGAAGGCGTGCAGAGCTTTGCGGAACGGGACAAGAAAGAGTGTGCGTATTTCCTCGCCGAAAAGATCCGCTGGAAGTTCACATTGACGAATAAAGCCTGAAATCTGATCGGATGAGGAAACATCCATGCAGCTGCACGACGACGGTGATCTGTCCCATAGTTAGAGCACATGAAACGGAGAACTCGATGAACAAAATAAAACAATTCTTGATTGTTCTGACGATTTGCATTTTGCTTGCGGGAGCAGTCTTTTTTCTATTCCTTCTCGACCCGAATTTTATCCCCGACGTATATCATGTCACATCAATGGTAATTGTCGTTCTCTGGGCGTTTTTTATCACCCCATCTATGCTGTTTGGCATGCAAACGGCAAAAAATTATTTCGACGGAAAATCCCCTGAACATGCTTTCAGGGACGGAGTACGCATCGGCGTCATTGCGGGCTTCGGCGGGATCGTTGTATTGAGTCTGCTTGTTTCCCCGATCACGGGAACCCTGTGGTATATACAAACTGTCAAAAATATCGTCTCATCGAAAACGAATCAAAGTAAATCTTCGGACGATTCGGATGAAAACGATTTTTTCGAGTCTTAATGGACGAAACAATATGATAAATTCAGCGGAGGGATCTGTTATGAAAGAAGTAAAAATCGGGACTTGCCCGTTCTGCGGGGGAGAGGAATTGATCGAAAGCAATGTATCCTCTATGACCAGCGGTGTGTGCGTTTCCAAAAGCGAAACCCGCAGAGCCATTCTCTTTGCAACGGTATGCCGTGATTGCGGAAGCGTCGTTCGGTTGTTCTGCAAAACACCTGAAAATTTGTATCCCAAGAAGGAGCGCAGAGAGTAGAACTCAATATCTCTGACTGTTTTCGGAACAAAAATTCAGCAAACGTTTTCGGAGATTCGTTATGAAGAAAATCGTCTCATTTCTTTCAACCGCATTCAGTTGCCTGTTCTTTTTTGCGGGTTGCGGGTATGCAAGCAAGGAGTATGACACCGCGAGGTCGGAAGCCATGAAGGTGCCGATCGAAGTCGGCGGTGTGAACTTTGTTTCGAAATACGGCATGACGGTGGACGGAACGTATCTCGACTTTCGGACGGAAGAACAAAAGCTTGTGGACTGCAAGTTCGGAGAATTTCAGGATACCTACTCGGAATGGAGCCGATACACAGAGGACGGCTTGATCTTTTCCCACCAGTATGCACATCGCGGGAATGATATCATGGAAAACGACCGTTTGGTCGAAAACACGAACCGTGTCGACGTGGGCATCTTCAAAGCCGATGCGCATTCGGGAACGTTGACGCTCCTCAAGGACATCAAAGACATTGTGCCGTTCAACCTTTACGAACTCGCGCATTTGCCCGTGACGCACGGACTCGTCGACGATCGGTATATCATCTTGACGTACAACGGTTTGCTCGAAGTTGTGGATGCGGAAAACGGAGAGACCGTGGATTCGGTACAAGTTTATTCCGATCCCGTACAGTACACCCGCACGGAATATGGCGCAAATGTCTCCTTTGACGGATGGAATTACGCTTACATCGACGAAGTCGTCCTCGATTATTATGTTTACGGCGACGGCAAATACGAAAAAGTAAGTTTTTCCGACCCAGCGATCACGGAGAATGCAAGCGCGAAAAGATACGGAGACACGATCTTTGTCAAAGATGCGGAGTGGGTCTTTGGCAACGAGATGAACAGCGCCTATAAGAGAAGTTAACGATCATGAAAAGAAAAATTTTGAACAAAAAGGGCTTTACCTTGGCGGAAGTCCTCATCGCAACTGCGATCCTTTCCCTGTTCGTCTCCATGGCGATCATGGGAACGTCGGCGCTCTTCGGTTCGGGTGAAAAGATGATGACGGTCTCAAAAGCCGCCGTCCTCGGTTCGGACGTCATGAAGGCTGTCACGAACGAGGTCCGATTCGGAGAAGAGTTCTCCATCGACGCAGACACGAACACGATCAAGTACAACAGCACGACGTACGGAAACAACTGCGAAATGACCCTTGAGGACGGGCAGCTCGTCATCGTGCAGACTTCAAGCAGTTATACCGAGGGGGCGGAATCTGCCCCCGGGAAGCCGTTCTACCCGATCAGCTCCGCAGCCTATGACGAGGTCAAGATCAAGTCGATCGTCTTTGAACTCTCCGCAAAAACGGATTCAAAGGGCAATGTCATCCGTCATACGGTCACGTGCAAGCTCGAGATCACCTCGGACGGAACAAACACGCTGTGGAGCAAGGACGTCAGCATCGTCCCGCTCTACCAAAAGACGGACTATTGATGCTCCCGTGACATTCGATTCGATACAGTTTGGAGGTCCATGATGAAGGTTTTATTGTTGAACGGCAGTCCGCACAGCGACGGCTGCACGGCAAGAGCGCTCCTTGAGGTCGAAACGACCTTGAAACAAGAGGGGATCGAGACGGAAACCGTCTTTGTCGGCGGGGAAAACGTCCGCGGCTGTCTCGCCTGCGGGTACTGCAAGAGGAAGGGCAAATGTGTCATTTCGGACATCGTCAACGACCTTGCGGTGAAGTTCGGGGAAGCGGACGGCTTGATCGTGGGAACGCCCGTCTATTATGCGGGTTCCAACGGCGGCGTTCTCGCCCTTTTGGACAGACTTTTCTACAGCACTTCTTTCGACAAATCCATGAAGGTCGGCGCATGTGTGCTCTCGTCGAGACGTGCGGGCAGTACTTCCGCCTATGACGAGATCAACAAATATTTCACGATCTGCGGCATGCCGATCGCCTCGAGCACCTATTGGAACGAAGTCCACGGCTACACGAAGGAGGATGTCGAAAAGGACCTTGAAGGACTGCAGACGATGCGGAATCTCGGAAGAAACATGGCTTTTCTCATCAAGTCGATCGCGCTCGGCAAAGAAAAATACGGGCTTCCCGAACGCGAACGCGGTGCACATACCAATTTCCACGACGGACTATAACAAGAGAACGGACGCAAGGCTCGCGTCCGTTTTTTGTTATCAATTTTCATTCATTTTCGGAAAATGAAATATTTTATTTCAAAATAAAATATTTCAGAATAATCTTGACGTTTTCTATTCCGAATGGTATAATACGGGTAGAAAAAATCAAAGCGGATCCGTCAAGGGGGGAGCCGCGGGAAGGAGAGAAATATGCTTCGCTATACGCTCGACGCGACAAAGAGAGGCGTAGATGTGTCCAAACATCTCTACGGGCTTTTTTTCGAGGACATCAACCAATCGGCTGACGGCGGTCTGAATGCCGAAATGGTCATCAACAACTCATTCGAGTACGAGTATTTCACCTACGATGACTACAACTGCGAATCGTATGTGGAGTCGCGGAAGAGAAAGAGCTTTTCCTGGGACATTTACGGTGCAGGTCCCAGAAAGATCACGACAAAGGGAGGCATGAACGCCAACAATCCGTCCTATCTCCTCTTGGACGTCGGCGGGATCTATCATCTGGAAAACCCGGGGTACTACACGAACGGCGGGTATGACATCTACGGAATGCCCGTTGTCGACCGTGAGACCTACAATTTCTCGATGTGGGTGAAGCGGCTTGGGTTCAAGGGCGTCGCAAAGGTGTTCATCAAGGGCGCCCACGGCAGACACACGACGATCGGCGAGATCAAGATCCCCGAGGGAACAGACGGCGACTGGATCAAGGTCTCCTGTTCTATCCGTGCCGAAAAGGACACGATGGGGCGCCTCTGCATCACTCTCGAGGGCAACGGCAGGATCGGCATTGACTATGTTTCCCTGCTTCCCGCGACAGTCTGGGGGGATCCCAAAAAGTACAGAAACGGCAAACTTTCGCCCCGTATCGTCGAGGCGATGAAGAATTGTCACCCGTCTTTCCTGCGTTTCCCGGGCGGTTGCGTCGTCGAAGGGGACGTCAGTTTCGACTATCAATATAAATGGAGAGATACGGTCGGTCCGCTCGAACAGCGTCTCCAAAAGCCCAGTGTCTGGCGGTACATGCAGTCGTACGGCATCGGTTTCTATGAATATTTTTGCCTGTGCGAGGACCTCAACATGGCGCCGCTCCCCGTGCTCCATTGCGGCTTGCTCTGCCAGATCCGCATGGGGGAACAGCGCAAGACGGGCTATCAGCGCATCGTCCCGGGGACGGAGCAGTTCCAGCGCGAAGTCATCGATAACGTCGCCGACCTCATCTATTTCGCCAAGGGGGATATTTCTTCCTCCGACAAAAATGAGGCATACTGGGCAAAAGTCCGCTCCGATATGGGGCACCCGAAGCCCTTCGAACTTGACTATATCGGCATCGGAAACGAAAACTGGGGATATGAGTATTTCGACAATTTCGCTTCCTGCCTGCTCGGCGTCCGTCAATACATGTATAAGGGACGGCTCACCGACCTTCTGAAGCTCTTCAACATCACGATCGTGACGAGCGCGGGTGTCGATATCCGCCCGCAGGACAGCAACGAATCGTGGAAAACCATCAACGAAAAATATCGCGATATGATCGTTGACGAGCACGTCTATAACTCCTATCAATGGTTCATCGACAACACCAAGCGCTACGACAGCTACGATCGGAGCGGGGCGAAGGTGTTCATGGGCGAATATGCCATGCACACGATGTCCGACGGCAGGGGAAGGCTCAACGGCGACAACAACCTCAAATCTGCGCTCTCAGAAGCGGCATTTTTGACGGGTTGTGAGCGCAACTCGGACGTCGTCAAGATGACCTGCTATGCGCCGCTGTTCGCGTCGACCTATCACTACCGCTGGACGCCCAACCTTATCTGGTTCAACGCCCGTGACGTCATGCTCACGCCCAACTACTACGTACAGCAGATGTTCGCCGCGAATGTCGGGAAATACACCTTGCGGGACGTCTCCGAAGTGGACCGCGACAATGCGGGCGGACTTCTCATCGGCGGGCACCGCACCGCAAGCGCGGTCTCCCGCGTCGTCGTACGCGACATTGCCACCCAAAAAGTACTCTATTCCCACGATTTCAAGGACGGAATGGGGGATTGGAAGGTCTATCCGAACTGCTGCGGCGGGCATATCGAGAACGGCGAACTGATCATCGAGGAGAGCGAGGCATTCAACGGCTTCTACTACGACGCACAAAAATTCGGCAACTGCGAAGTCGAGATCTCCTTCCGCCGTCTCTCGGGGGAACAGAGCTTCATCGGCGGCGTCGGCGTTGCGGATGTCAGAGATATCGGCACGATGGACAGTGCAGGATTTTCGATCTGCTGCCAATACGGCAAGAACCATAAGGGATACGATGTCTCCTTCGACAAGCGTGTGGACTTCATGCGTACCGTCTGCGAGATGATGGGGAAGGATAAGTTCCTCGGCTATTCTCCCGAAGGGAATATCCTCAAACTCGTCTATACGGAAGATAAATTTACGGCGTTCCTTCACAAGGACGGCGATTGGCATGAAGTGCTCCGCAAGAACATCTGGAAAGTCAACGAAAGAGTGTTCGAGTCAGCGACGGTCGGAGAGGACGGAAAGATCTATCTGAAGGTCGTCAACGTCTCCGATCGGGACGAAGAGATCGTCGCGACGCTTCAGAACTTCGGCAAAAAGACAAAGGCGCACGTCACGACACTCTGGGATGAGGACGTCACCGTCATCAATGAGATCAACGTGAAGGCGGGCAAAAAGGACAATATCGCGCCCGTCGAGAGCGAACTTCCCATTCACGGCGACAAGCTCCAAGCGCTCGTGAAACAGAACAGCGTCAGCGTATTCGTCATCGAATAATTTCACAAATTCAAAGACCTCCTGCGGGAGGTCTTTTTTCATATTTGAAATTTCAGACTCATATCTTATAGAGATGTTGGAGTTCCTTCCGCCGCGGCTTCGATTTGCCGTCAGGCACGTCAATCTGAATGTGCTCTATGAGATCAGGGTCAGGTCGGACAAGCCTCTCATGGTCAATTTGGGCGGAAAATTCTGTTTTTTGGGTGAAAACGGCGTCTGCGGGGGAATTTCCGCGCTTGTTCCGACCGCCGAAGAGATCCAAGAGATCATCCTAACTGCGAGCGGACATTCCGTCTATGCGGTCGAAAATCAGCTTCGACAGGGATTTTTGACGACGGAGAGCGGCGAGAGGATCGGCATCGCGGGAACTTTTGTCTATGAAAACGGAAATGTGCTCTCCGTCAACAGGATCACGTCGCTATGCATCCGCGTTCCGCATGCGATCAAGGACTGTGCCGAGGAGATCTACGCTCGTTGTTTTCGGGAAGGGGTCTGTTCCATTCTCGTGCTTTCGCCCCCCGGGGACGGCAAAACGACGATCCTGCGCGACCTCTGCAGACTCGTTTGCGAGAGGACATCAAAAAACGTCCTCGTGAGCGACGAGCGGGGAGAACTTTCCGCGGGCGATCTCGGGCAGACGTCCGACGTCATCCGCTTTGCGGACAAGCTGACTGCATTCACGTCGGGGATCCGTGCGATGCGACCCGATGTCATCGTGACGGACGAGCTGTTGCCGCTCGATTACATGGCAGTCAAGCGGGCGGTGGAAAGTGGCATTGTCGTGTTCGCATCCGCCCATTTGCGGCGGGTCGAAGATGTCCCCGAAAAGCTCTTTTCCCGCTATATTTTGCTCGACGGACTGGGAAAAGTCGGCGAAATTCTGGACGGAGAGGGCAATCATGTGGCTTAAACTCATGCTCTCCGCCGTCATCATCGCTTTCTGCACGTTCATGGGGTATCTTGCGGCGTCGAAGTACCGTTCCCGCAGAAAGTTTTTCACGCAGATGACGACATTCAACGAACGGTATCTCAATGAGTTGACATTTTCACGGCGGGCGATCAAGGATCTCATCGGCGAAACCCGCGAAAACGGGGATTTCTACGAACTTTTGGAAAAAAAGGACGTTCAGAGCCTGCCGCAATACCTCTCCGAACAGGAGAAGAAGGAATGCGTAGACTATCTGAAAATGCTCGGAGCGGGGGATTCCGCATCGCAAAAGGGATATTTTTCGGCGAAAAAAAAGAGCTTGGAGAGCAAAAAGGCGGAGAGCGAAAAGGCGGCAAAGGACCGCGGGGAGCTGTACGTGAAGCTCGGACTTCTCGCAGGGCTTGCCTTCGTCATCCTCATTCTTTGATTATGGATATTTCGGTCATCTTCAAACTTGCGGCGATAGGAATCATCATTACTGTCGTCTGTCAGGTCCTGAAAAAGTCAGACAGAGAGGACATCTCGACAGTCGTTTCCATTGTAGGTCTCGTGATCGCTTTGACGGTCGCCGTCACCATGATCGGGGATCTTTTCGACACGATCCAAAGTATCTTCGGGGTGTATTGAGTTGCAGATCTTCCAGCTTGTCGGGATAGCCTTTGTGACAGCGGTCGCCGCATTGATCCTGAAGGGGACAAAGCCAGAGCTTGCCTTCGCGGTGACGGTCGCGGGGTCGATCATTCTGCTTTTATTTGTCTTTGAAGCGTTCAGAAGCAGCATTTCCATCTTCGGAGAGATCGCAAATGAGGCGGGGATCGACCAATCACTCATCAAGATCCTGCTGAAAATGGTCGGGATCGGGTATCTTGTGGAGTTCAGCGCGGGCATCTTGAACGATTTTGGGCAAAATTCCGTGGCGGATAAGCTTGTCTTTTGCGGCAAAGTCGTCATTTTGGTCCTTGCGATCCCGATCCTCGAGAGTGTATTTTTGCTCATCAAACAACTTTTGGGGTATTTGGGATGAAGCGGAAAAAGGGGAGAAAGCTCTTTCTCCTTGTCGGAATGTTTCTTTTGCTATGCCTTTTTGCATTGGGCGGGAGCATTTCGGCAAAGGCAAGCGGAGAAACGGCAGAGGAGAGGGCGGCACATGAGGAATTGAACGAGAACATCAAGGAACTCATCGATTCTCTTGACACGAAAGAACTCCAAAATTACCTTGATACGCTCTCCGATTTCCGCGGGATCTCTCTCAAGGACAAGCTTTTGAGCGTCATCACGGGTGATTTTTCCCTTGATTACAGTCATCTGACGAGCGCCGTCCTTTCTCTCGTATGGGAAGAGGGAAAGATCATGCTTCCCGCTTTTGCAGTCATTTTGGCGGTCACATTGCTCTGCGGGATCCTAAATTCTGCGAAAAGTGAATTTTTGCATAGTACTATGTCTGACATAATTCACTTTGTCGGGTACATTTCCGTCGGCGCAACGGTCCTCGCATGTCTCATCAGCGTCCTTCAGGCGGGATTTTCTGCGATCTCTTCCATGCAAAAGCAGATGGAACTTGTCTACCCGCTCCTTCTGACCCTCATGGCGGCGAGCGGGGGAACGGTCTCCGTCGGGATCTTCCGTCCCGCAGTCGCCTTCATGAGCGGCGGCATCTGCGAACTCTTCACGTCCGTCGTCCTTCCGACGTCCGTCGTCGTCATCATCCTTGCATTCGTGGGAAATCTCACGGATGATGTGCGGACGGAGAAACTCGGGGAACTCTTCAAAAGTGTCAATAAATGGGTCATCGGGCTGACTTTGGGGCTGTTTTCCGTCTTTTTGACCGTTCAAGGCATCGCTTCGTCTCAATTTGACGGTATCTCGCTCAAGGCGGCGCAATATGTCATCTCCGGTTCGGTGCCGATCGTCGGGGGATTTCTGTCGGGCGGCGTGGAGCTTGTCGTGGCGGGAAGTTCTCTCATCAAGAACGCGCTCGGGTCCTTTTCTCTCTTTCTCTTGGTCGGAACGATTCTCCGCCCGTTGCTCCTGTTTGCCGTTTTCCAGCTCTTTTTGCGGGTCTCCGCCGCGGCGACAGAGCCTGTCGGGGGGAAGATCTCGGGATTTTTGTCCTCTCTTGCGGGCGATTGCGGCTATTTCATCGCAGGTCTTTTATGCATTGCCTTTCTGTATTTCCTTTCGATCTTGCTGCTTGTGTGCTCGACGGGGGTGTTTTTCTGATGAAGGCATACATTTTAAGCATTGCGGGCGTCATTCTGATCTCGGCAGTCGTTGCCATCATTTCTCCGAGCGGGAAAATGGGGAAGTTCATCAAGGGAATGACCCGTCTCTTTCTCTTCGTCGTCCTCATTTCTCCCTTTGTAAGCCTTGTAAAGGGGGAAATCCATCTTCCAAGTGCCGAATTTCAGACGGACGAGGGATATTTGAGGACGTACAGTCGTATGCTTGCCCGCTCCGACGAAGAGGAGATCGCCCGCTGGATCGAGGGGGAATTCGGAGTTGTTGCGGAAGTTTCCGTTTCGCGCTCCGTCGACGATTTCTCCCATGAAAAAATTTCCGTGCGCGTCACCGATTTCGGAATAAACGGGGAAGAGTCTCATATAGATATATTGTCCGCGATCGGAAAGGCTCTCTATGAGCGGTACGGTTGTACGGCGGAGGTGTCATGAAGGCAAAAGAGTTGTTCAAAAATAAGACCGTTCGCCTGATCGCCCTCGGCGTATCGGCGCTTTTGCTCCTTCTCCTCGTCTATTTTGTATTCTTCCGACAGGAAAGTCCGACGCTTTACACCGCGACCGAGCAGGAGAAGCGGCTCGCTATCTTGCTCGGCGAGATCGAAGGGGTGCGCTCTGCTACCGTGATGATCACGGAAAAAGAGGGGAATCCCGTGAGCGCGGTCGTTGTTTTCGAAGGCGAGGACGGCATTCTGACGCGGACGAGACTCATGGAAGTCGCCGCAAGCGCTCTTTCCCTCAAGACAAAAGATATTCTCGTCTATCCCGCAAATTAAATCGGAAACTATTGAAATAAGGAGATATAACCATGTCCAACACAAAAAAGATCGCCCTCATGTCAACCCTCGTCCTGCTGCTCGCCGCCGTTGCCGTCGTCAACTTTGTCCTCGCCGGCACGAAAAATCAAGCAATTGACGGCAGCGCGACCGTCAAAGCGACCTACTTCACGACGTACAGAGACACGCGCACGTCGACGAGAAGCGAGGAACTCGTCCAGCTCGACAGTATCATTGCGACGTACGCAAAAGACACGCAGGAGTACTCGAATGCCGTTGCGAGAAAGCAGGATCTCGTCGAACTCATGGAGGACGAACTTGTCCTCGAGTCCATCGTGAAAGCGATCGGCTTCTCCGATGCCGCCATCACGATCACCGACGCAAACAACATCAATGTGTTTGTCAATTCCAACGAATTGACTGCCGACAACATCACGAAGATCTTCTATGCGCTCGAAGTAGAGTATAACGTTCGCAATGGAAATGTAATTATTATGCCCGTTTATGCGGAAAGTTGAGAAAAAACAGTGGTAAAATCCGAAGAGATGTGCTATAATATTCTCCAAAGGAGTATTTATGGCTAGCATCAAATATAATCCGAACGGTCAAAAGGGGAAAATCACCTATAATTCCGACATCGTGAGCGGGATCGTCGTTCTGAGCCTTCAGGAGACAGAGGGCATCGAACTTGTTCCCTCGAAGAGCAAGGGCATCAAGCTCTGCTTTGAGAAGGAAGGGATCTTTGTGGACATTTCCGTCATCGCCCACTACGGATATAAGGTCCCCGAGCTTGCCTACCGCATCCAGCAGAACATCAAACAGATGGTCGAATCCATGACGAAATACAAGATCGCAAAGGTCGACGTGCATGTCCAGAGCGTGATCTTTCCCGACGCACAGCAAAGCGAGGCGCCCGCCGAACACGAGACGCCTGCCGAACGTGAAGCTGCCGCCGAGGATACGGTAAAGAATAATTGACGGTTTCCCCCTCGCATTCACAGGGGGAAATCTTGCTATGGGAGAGATACATGAGAAGCGATGCGAGAGAAGCGGCTTTTAAGGTGGTATTTGCCGACCTCTTCAATACAAACGATGAGAAATTTGCCCTGTCCGTCTTTCGGCACGATAACCTGACCGAGGAAGAGACTGCCTTTGCCGAAAAACTGGTTTCGACCGTGAACGAGCACAAGCAGGAGCTTTCTGAACTCATCGCCGAAAAGACGTCCCGCTATCCCGAACACCGTATCTATGCAGCCGATCGCGCAGCGATGCTCATCGCGCTTGCCGAGATCGAATATTTTGACGAGATCCCGCCCGTCGTCTCTGTCAACGAGGCGACGAATCTTGCACGGAAGTACTCTACGGAGACCTCGACGGACTTCGTGAACGGCGTTTTGGGGGGGATCATCAATAAATGACGCTCATCGACGGAAAGGGGACCGCTGCTGCGATCAGGGGTGAATTGAAGGAACGCACCGTCGCATTCGAGGCAAAGAGCGGCAGAAAGGCGGGACTCGGCGTCGTCATCATCGGCGACGACAGCGCATCGCAGGTCTATGTCCGCAACAAGACAAAGGCATGCGAGGAAGTCGGGATCCGCTCGGTCACAAAGAGCCTTCCCGCGGATATTTCGCAGGAGGAAGCGGAGAGAGCCGTCGAAGCGCTCTGCTCCGACCCGTCCATGGACGGGATCTTGGTCCAACTACCGTTGCCGCGCCACCTCGATGAACGGAAACTACTTGCGAAGATCCCCGTCGAAAAGGACGTGGATGGCTTCTCGGAGTATAATTTGGGACTTCTCGCCATGAACAGAAGGGGGACTGTCGCATGTACGCCTCTCGGGATCATGGAGCTTTTGAGACGCTATCGGATCGACGTCGGCGGAAAAGATGCCGTGGTCGTCGGGAGAAGCAACATTGTCGGACGTCCCATGGCGCTCCTGTTTCTCAATGACGACGCGACTGTCACGGTCTGCCATTCCCATACGAAGGACCTCTGTTCGGTCTGTCGGAAGGCGGACATCTTGGTCGCCGCGGTCGGGAAGGCAAAGTTTATCAAGGCGGACATGGTCAAAGAGGGCGCCGTCGTCATCGACGTCGGCATGGATCGGGACGAAAACGGCAAACTTTGCGGCGATGTCGACTTCGACACGGTCAAAGAGAAGGCATCCTTCATTACGCCCGTCCCCGGCGGGGTCGGACCGATGACGGTCGCCATGCTGCTTTCCAACGTCGTTGAAGCGGCGGAAAAGACGTTAAAATGAATTTTACGGAACAATACAACGAGTATCTGACGGCGGTGGAACAGGCGATCGCGGAATCTGCGGAAGCGATGCGCTTTGTCCCGCCGATTTTGAAAGAGAGCATGTGCTACTCCCTGCTCGCGGGGGGGAAACGCATCCGTCCCGTGCTTTTCTATGCGGCGCTCGATGCCCTCGGGCAAGATTATCTCAAAGAAAAGCTCCTTGCCGTTGCGCTCGAATGTATCCATACCTATTCGCTCATCCACGACGACCTTCCCGCAATGGATAACGATGATTTTCGGCGGGGAAAGCCGTCGAATCACCGTGTTTTCGGGGAAGCAAACGCGATCTTGGCGGGCGATGCGCTCTTGAGTTATGCCTTCGATCTGCTCTTCAAGGCTTCCGAGCGGGACAAAAAACACCTTGCGGCGGCGCAAGTTCTCTCCCGTGCGGCGGGCGCGGATGGCATGATCGCAGGGCAGTCCGCCGACCTTCTCTGGTCGGGCAAAGAGGGCGGAGAGAGGGAGCTTTTCTTCATCTATGAAAACAAGACGGGAAAACTTCTGACTGCGCCGCTCGAAATGGCGGCGATCCTCGGAGACGGGAACGTCGCCGCGGCGACCGAATTCGGGAAGGACCTCGGGATCCTGTTCCAGATGACCGACGATCTTCTCGATGAAAAGGGTTCGAGCGCACGGATGGGAAAGACGCTCGGCAAGGATAAACTGGAAAAGAAACTTACCTGCGTACACGTTTTCGGCATGGAAACATCCGAAAAACTTGCCGACGAATATGCCGAAAAATGCCTCGGCACGATCAAAGCATTCACCGAAAACAGCTCATTCTTTGAGGGGATCGTTTCCCTCGTCCGAAACAGGGATCATTGAAAATGACAGATCGGGAGATCGGGAAGCTTAAAACCGCTTCCATTTCACAATTAAATACGCTCTGCGAGCAGTTGCGGAACACGATCTATGAGACCGTCTCGGTCTGCGGCGGGCATCTTTCGTCCAATTTGGGAACGGTGGAGCTTACGGTCGCTCTGCATCGTGTTTTTGATTTCCCGAAAGACAAGATCGTCTTTGACGTCGGGCACCAATGCTATACCCATAAACTGCTCTCGGGCAGGGCGGAAAAGTTCCACACTCTCCGCAAAGAGGGGGGGATCTCGGGATTTCCGAAGCGGTCAGAGAGCGAATATGACTGCTACGACACGGGACATGCGGGCACGGCGATCTCTGCGGCGCTCGGCATCGCCAAGGCAAGGGATTTGAAAAGGGAAGATTTCAGCGTGATCGCGCTGGTGGGAGACGGTTCCTTCCAGAACGGTCTCATCTATGAGGCGCTCAACAGCCTCACGATCTTACATACAAACATTCTGATCTTGCTGAACGACAACGGAATGTCGATCTCGCCGACGGTCGGCGGGGCGCATGAGGTGCTCGAGGAACTGAAGGGCGAAAAGCCGCTCGAGGATATTGCTCTGTTTGAACGGTTCGGACTTCGCTATATGGGTACGGTCAACGGAAACGATCTTGAGGAGCTTCTTCCCGCTCTCGAACGGGCGAAAGTGGCGCTGAAAGAGCAGACAGTCCTTCTGCATGTTGTCACGAGAAAGGGGCACGGATATCCGTTTGCCGAAACCGCTCCGATGGAGACGCACGGCGTCAACCCGAAAGGGGCGCAGAAGGAGTACTCGACAGCGCTGGGCGAGGAATTGACCGCGCTCGCGAAAAAAAATGAAAAGATCGTCGCGGTCACGGCGGCGATGACGGACAGTTTGGGCTTGAGACCTTTCTTTGACACCTTTCCGACGAGGGCGTTTGATGTCGGGATCTGCGAGGAACACGCTTCCGTCCTCTCGGCAGGGCTTGCCGCACAGGGAATGAAGCCCTATTACGCCATCTATTCCACCTTCCTGCAGAGGGCGTTCGACGAGATCATCCACGATGTCTGCGGACAGGATCTCCCCGTCACGTTCTGCATCGACAGAGCGGGCGCAACGGGGGCGGACGGAGAGACGCATCAGGGCATCTTCGATCTTTCCTATCTGTCCTTTGTTCCGAATCTTACCGTCGCGATCCCCAAAAACATTGCGGAATTCCGTGAAATGCTTCGCTTGAGCGCAACCTTTGACCATCCGTTTGCCATCCGTTATCCGAGAGAGGGGGCGGAAGGGGTCTCAAACGGGGTCGAAATCGGGAAATTTGAAGTTTTACATAGTAGTACGTCAGACATAGTATTGCTTGCTGCGGGGGAACGCTGTATCGAACTTGCGAATGCCGTGAGAGAGGAACTTTTCTCCCGCTGCGGCTTCGATTGTGCGCTCGTCAATGCCCGATTCTTAAAACCGCTCGATCGGGACTTGCTCTCGTCTCTTCCCCAAAGGGTTATTGTGACGCTCGAGGACAGTGCAGTTTGTGGCGGTTTGGGCGATTCTATCGCAAGATTCTACAGAAACAGCTCCAAGACCGTCCTTACCTTCGGATACGATGAGGTCTTTCTCCCGCATGGGGAAGTCCCGTCTCTCATGGAAAAGTATGGATTGGGAAAAGAGAAAATCCTCAAGGAAATATTAAAGTATGCGCGCGGATAAGTTTTTTGCAGAAAAATACGGGTCTCGCACCAAGGCACAGCAAGCCCTTCTCAAGGGGCTTGTTTTGCGTAACGGCACCCCGATCTCTCCCAAGAGCGATGTGAACGATGGGATGGAATTTACCTTTCTTGCGGAAGAAAAGACCTTTGTATCCAACGGCGGATATAAGCTTGAACGGGCGATCTCTTGCTTTCATACATCCGTTGAGGGTGTTGTCGCAGCCGACCTCGGCGCAAGTACGGGGGGATTTTGCGACTGTCTATTGCAGCACGGCGCAAGAAAGGTCTACTGTGTTGACGTCGGAAAGAACCAACTCGATCCCGCTCTCCTTTCCGATCCCCGCATTGCCGTCATGGACGAGACGAACGCCCGCTATCTGACAAGGGAGAGCTTCCCCGAAGAGATCGACGTCGTGACGGCGGATTTGAGTTTTATTTCCCTTCGCCTCATCTTGCCCGCGGTCGGAAAGATCCTCGGCGAAGGGGGCAGAGCGTATGTCCTTTTCAAGCCGCAATTCGAATGTGAGGGGAAAGGATTGGGCAAAAGCGGCATTCTTCCGACGCATAACCATGCCGCTCTTTTGAAAGAATTTTATGCCTTTTTGACGCAACTGAATTTTTCCGTCGTCGACGCTGTCAATGCTCCGATTCGCCCTCAAAAGAACGTTGAATACGTAATTTCCCTTCAAAAAGGGGGAAAATCGCTCTCTTGCCGCGAATTTTTGGACCGATGTTCCGATTTCGGAAAGACGTCTTAAATAAATTGATTAAAAATTATTCGTGCATTTATTCATAAAATGCTTGCAATTATACGGTCAACGGTATATAATAGGGAGCAGAATGAAAATCGGCATCTTCTTTCACAAATCTCAGGTCGACGCTTCGTGCGCGGAGTCGCTCCGTCTCGCCTTGGTCCAAGGCGGTGCAGAGGTTACAGTCTATTCGGAAGAAGATGCCTTTTTCGATGTCGATAGACTGATCGTGCTCGGTGGGGACGGAACCGTTCTGAAAGCCGCCCGCCGCGCCTCCGAATGCGGTGTCCCGCTCTTCGGGATCAACTACGGTCACACGGGCTTTTTGACGGAATTTGAGCGGGACGAGACGGAGAAAGCCGTCGAACTGGCGCTTGCGCCCACTTGCGGGACCGTTGAACGCGCCATGCTCGAAGTGGAGCTGAATGGGACGAAAACGGTCTGTCTGAACGAATGTTCGCTCCTTCGCAGCATCTCGCCGCAGGACGAAAACAAGGTCGTCCGCATCGGCGTGCAGATCGACGGAAGCGACGCGGGGGAGATCGTGGCTGACGGGATCATCGTCGCCACGCCGACGGGTTCGACCGCCTATTCGCTCTCCGCAGGCGGATGTATCATGACGCCGTCCTGCGAGACATTCATGCTGACGCCCGTCTGCGCCTTCTCCATGAAGAGCCGTCCCATCGTCTATTCATCCTCTGCAACGCTCTCGTTCTCGATCCCTGCGGGGCATTCTTTGCTCCTCTACGGCGACGGGAAATATCTCGGCGAAGTCGGAAAAGGGGATAAGGTCACCGTAAAAAAGGCACGCCGCAGCGCGACGTTTTTGACGAGAAACGGAAGTTACTTTCTGAAAATCACAGAAAAAATCAACTGAGGGGATATACAAGGATGTTAAGAAATGCAAGACACACGAAAATTCTCGAGATCATCGAACAGATGGAGATCGAGACGCAGGAGGAGCTGTGCGAACAGCTTGCCGCACGGAACTTTTCCGTCACACAGGCGACCGTCTCCCGCGACATCAAAGAACTCCATCTTTTCAAAGTCAAGGGGATCACAAAACGGTTCCGCTATGCTTCGATGACGGAAAAGGAGAGCGGACTTTCCGACAAGATGCGTGCGCTCTTCCAGACCTGTGTTTTGAACATTCGGGCGGTCGGAAACCTGATCATCGTCAAGACGCTCAACGGCAACGGTCCCAATGCCGGTGTCGTCGTCGACCGTCTCGAATATCGGGAAGTCGTCGGGTGCATCTCGGGGGATGACACGGTCCTCATCATCTGCGAAAACGGCGAAGAGAGCAAAGTCGTCACGGAGCGTCTCAACGCCATTCTCAAGGCATAAAACATGTTAAAAAGTCTCTCTATCCGCAATGTTGCGCTCATCGAGAGCGCCGACCTCGAATTTTCGGAAGGGTTGAACGTCCTTTCCGGGGAAACGGGCGCGGGAAAATCCGTCATTTTGGAGTGCATCGACTTTGTCCTCGGCGCAAAAGCCGACAAGGGCATGGTGCGCTACGGCGAGAGCGAATGCCTCGTGCGGGCGGAATTCTCCTATTCCGACCCAGCCGTTTGCGAACTTTTGACGGAAATGGACTTTGAGGCGGACGAATCGCTCGTCATCACGAGAAAACTCAACACGGAAGGCAGAGGTTCGTTGAAATTGAACGGCTGCCCCGTCACTGCCGCCATGCTCAAGCGGATCACCTCGCTCCTCGTGGACGTCCACGGGCAGAGCGAGCATTTCTATTTATTGAAGGAAAGCAACCAGCTCCATCTCCTCGACACGATCGCGGGCAGTCCCGTCGCCGCGGCAAAGGCGGACGTTCGGGAATTTCTCGCCGAGAGAAAGTCTATTCTCAATGACCTGCAGCTACTCGGGGGAGACGAGGGGGAACGCAGCCGCCGTCTCGATATCCTTCGGTTCCAGATCGATGAACTCGAGCGGGCAGACCTCAAGGAAGGAGAGGAAGAGTCCCTTGTTGTCTCCCGAGAAAAATTCCGCAACGCCGAGAAGATCAAGGACGGTCTATCCGAATCGAGGGAATATCTCCTCTCCGACGGGGGATGCTGTGACTGTCTGCGGGGAGCCGCACATGCGCTCCGCGCTCTTTCGAGATATGCGGACAGCTATTCCGCGCTTGCCGAACGGCTGGAAAACTCCGCCGCGGAGATCGAGGATGTCGGCGGAGAGATCGAGGGGGAACTCGATTCCCTCGACGTGGACGAGAGAGAAGCCGAGCGCGTCGAAGCCCGCCTCGACGAACTAAAGAGTCTCAAAAAGAAGTACGGCGGATCCGTTTCCTCTGCGATCGCTTTCTTGGAGAAAGCCAAAGAAGAGTGTTCTCTCCTCGAAAACAGCGCCGAACGGTACGAAAAACTGACGGGTGAACTTGCTCGGGTGGACGATCGGCTTTTTGCGGCGTGCCTCAAACTGACAAAGGCAAGGAAAGAGGCAGCCAAGGACTTTTGCGGACGGGTAACGGACGAACTTACGACGTTGAACATCGGCACGGCGAGATTCGAGATCGAATTTGACGATTACTCCCGCGAGGACGTCGGAAAGGCGACCGCCGAGGGACTTGGCGGCGTCAAATTCCTGTTTTCCGCAAACAAGGGGGAGCCTCTGAAGGAACTCGGAAAGATCATCAGCGGCGGCGAGATGAGCCGTTTCATGCTCGCCGTCAAGGCGCAGATGTCGGGAGTGACGAGCCTCGGCACGTACATCTTTGACGAGATCGATGCGGGGATCGGCGGAAAGACGGCAAAAGTCGTCGGGGAAAAGTTCTGCAAGATCGCAAAGGCGACGCAGATCATCGCCGTTTCCCACCTCGCACGCATCGCTTCCTTTGCCGACCGAAATTTTCTCATCGAGAAGAAAGAAGACGGCGAGAGAACGTGTACGCAGATCCGTCTGTTGGACGGTGAAGAGAAAAAAAGAGAGGTTGCACGGCTCATCGGCGGAAATACGGGAGAAATTGCCCTTCGCCACGCAGAGGAGCTATTGCAGGAAGCGGAAGAATACAAAAAATCCCTCTGATGCCATTGCGGCGGTCCGAATAGAAGTTGACAGCTTACGCAAAATAATCTCCAAACGGAGGTTTTCATGCGTAAGCTGAAATTTTTTTTCGCGGGTTTTGCGCTTCTCCTCGTCTTTGCCTTCTTTGGCGGGACGTCGATGCGGGCAAACGCCGCTTCTGATGAATATTATCTCGGAGGAATGACGGCAGGGTTTTCCCTCTCCGCGGGCGGCACGGAAGTCATCGGACTCTCGGAGATCGCGGCGGAGGACGGCATCCACCGTCCCGCCGAGGAAGCGGGGATCAAGGTCGGCGATCTCATCTGCGCCGCGGACGGGATCAAAATCGGAACGATCTCCGATCTCAACCTCGCGCTCGATCGGAGCCACGGCAAAGAGATCAAGTTTACGATCAAACGGGACGGGGAAAGCGCGGAAGTCGGTATCACACCCGTCAAGGACGGGAAAAACGGGAAATATAAGATCGGAGTCCTCATCCGAGACACATTAACAGGCATCGGCACGGTAACGTATATCAAAAAGGATACGCTCGAATTCGGCTCTCTCGGACATGCGGTCTGCGATGAGAACAATCGGTCGCTTGCGATCTCCGATCCCAAGGTCTACCTCTGCAGCGTCATCGGCGTCAATAAGGGAAAGCGCGGCAAGGCGGGGGAGTTAAGAGGACTTTTCATCAACGATAAGACGATCGCCAAAGCCGAAAAGACGGGGGAAACGGGTCTTTACGGGACTTTTGAAAGGGGATATGACTTCTCGCATACCGAAACGGTCAGGATCGCGCCGTTGTCCGAAGCGACGATCGGCAAGGCAGTCATCTACTCGACGATCGACGGCGTCTGCCCGCAGGAGTATGAAATTTGCATTGCAAAAGTGGATGAGAACAACAAGGAAAACAAGAATTTTGTCATCAAAGTGACAGATGAAAAACTCATCGAAGAGGCGGGCGGCATCGTACAGGGCATGAGCGGAAGTCCGATCGTGCAGAACGGCAAGCTCATCGGAGCGGTGACGCACGTATTTTTGAACGACCCGACGCGTGGCTACGGCATCGGCATCGAAAATATGATAAAGAATTGAAATTTTCGCGATCGAAAGAAGATCCTCTTGCGAGGGTCTTTTTTCTATTAACAAAAAAATCCTGAAATTGATGACTCATATTTTCGCAATTTCTTGACAAAACGACAATATTTTGCTAAAATATGAGCGATATGAAAAGTTATGATATCGGCGACTTTTCAGAAACATCATCCTCGGGAATCCTTAAAAGATTATGCTGAAAGGGTGAAATCATGTTGAGAGACGGTTCATATCATAAGGTATGGACCTCTTTTTTCTGAAAAACTTCTTTTCCCGCATTTTCGAACGGAAAAAGACCTTGATCGTCCTTTCTCTCCTGCTCCTCGTGTTTACGATCCTCGGGGCGTGCTTTGTCACGTCCGAGGCGATCTATGAATATCATCTTTCCGTCTGCGACGGCTTCCTGCTCGATATCTGTTACTCGGATACGAACGTCTTTCTCATCTTTCTCGAGCGATTCGGCGGGTGTGCGCTCCTCATTCTTCTTGTCTTGGTCGGAAGCGTGCATCCCGCTGCGCTCATCCTTCCCGTTGCGGTCCTTGTCTACAGAGCCTTCACGTTCGGGGGAAGTCTGTATGTCTTTTTTGACTATTATGGGCTTTCGGGCGCCATGGTCGTGCTCATTCTCTACCTTCCGATCCATCTCTTGACGGACGCGCTGCTCGTCTTTGCGGCGACGGTCGCTTTTGCACGGGCGTTTCGCTCCTGCGACCTACTTTCCGACCTGAAAGATCTCTTTTGGGATTTTTTGACCTTGTTACTCCTTGCTGCAGCAATCTATCTTGCGGAAATGTTCCTGCTCCTCGCCTTGTTTCATCCGATAGGTAAAATTTTGTAAGCGTATTTTGGGGAAACTTTCACAAACTGTTTGCATGAAGAAGTTGATTTGCGGCGCTGCCGTGCTTGCGGCAGGCGTCCTGATGTTGGGAAGCGGCGTGCACGTTTCGGCACTCGAGACCGAGCCGAATTGCAAGGCGGCATATTCGTGCGATTACGGAACGGGCACGGTGATCTATTCAAAAGATGAGGAAAAACGTCTCCCGATCGCGAGCATGTGCAAGATCATGACGCTGCTTTTGTCCTTCGAAGCGGCGGACCGCGGGGAAATTTCCTATGACGAAATGATCACGGTGAGCGAAAACGCCGCAAGCATGGGGGGATCTCAAGTCTTTCTCGAGGCGGGGCTTTCCTATTCGGCGGAAGAACTCCTGAAGTCCATAGCGGTATGCTCTGCGAACGATTCGTGCGTCGCCATGGCGGAAAGGATCGGCGGAAGCGAGAGCGCATTTCTCGAGAAGATGAACGCAAGGGCAAAAGAGCTGGGGGCTGAAAATACTCTCTTTGCGAACTGTACGGGACTTCCGAAGGATCCGCAATACTCTTGCGCGAAGGACGTTGCCGTCATGCTGAAAGAACTTTTGAAGCATGAAAAGTATTTCGAACTGACAAAAATCTGGCTCGAGGACTTTCATCATCCCGACGGAAGAATTATTCAGATGACAAATACAAATAAGCTCATCCGATTTTACGACGGATGTGACGGCGGCAAGACGGGATATACCAATGAAGCGGGATCCTGCCTTGCAGCGACCGCAAAGAGGGGGGAAACCCGCATCATCGCCGTCGTCATCGGTGCGGAAAACTCCAAACAAAGAAATGCGATCGTCTCCTCGCTCCTCGACGAAGCTTTCAACAGCTATGAGAGCCAAACGATTCTGGAAAAGGGCAAAAAGCTCGAGGAAGGCGTATCTGTCCTCGGAAGCAGGGTAAAAGAGGTCGAGATCTGCGCGGAAGAGAATCTCACCGTGTTCGGAAAAAAGGGAGAAACCCGAAACTTTACAGTCGAATATCAGATAGAGCCGCTCCGTGCGCCGATCGAAGCAGGGACAGAAGCGGGGGAAGCTGTTCTGTATCGCGACGGCATCGAGATCGGACGTGTAAAGCTCGTTTCGATGACGGAAGCGCCCGCTTTGAACTGGTGGGACGCCTTCCGAGAGACTGCGAAATCATGGAATTGACAATTTAACATAGTACTATGTCAGACATAATAGCGAATTCTTCGCCATTGTGTCTTTTTTTCTTGTAAAAAATTTTTCCGCGTGCTATAATAGATGTCGGGTGAAACAATGAACGAAAGAGAAACTTTGAAGGTCAATGCAAAGGGGCATCTTGAGATCGGCGGCGCGGACTGCGTCGACCTTGCAGCCGCGTTCGGGACGCCGCTCTATGTGTTCGACGAAGCGCACATTCGCAAGATGATGCGCGTCTACCGTGACACTTTGCAGGAGAAATACGGCGGAAACGGACTTGTTTTGTACGCTTCGAAGGCATTTTCGTGCGAAGCAATGTATTTGATCGCGGCACAGGAGGGACTTGGAGCGGACGTCGTTTCGGGCGGGGAACTCTATACGGCGATGCAGGCGGGATTCCCCCCCGAAAAGATCTATTTCCATGGGAACAATAAGCTTTTCAGCGAAATTTCCTACGCTCTTGACTGCAAGATCGGCTGTTTTGTGGTCGATTCGCTCGAGGAAGCGGACTTTCTCGATCGGGAAGCCGAAAAAAGAGGTCTCGTGCAGAGCGTTCTTCTCCGCATCAATCCCGGAGTCGAAGCGCACACGCACGCTTTCGTCCAGACGGCGACGCCCGACAGCAAATTTGGATTCTCGGTCTTTGACGGATCGGCAGAGAATGCGGTTTCGCACCTTCTCGGCAAGAGACATCTCTCTCTCAAGGGTTTCCATTCCCATATCGGTTCCCAGATCTTTGAAAAGAACTCTTTCGTCCTTGCCGTTCAAAAAGTACTCGATTTTGCGAAATTCATCAAAGACAAGTACGATTTTGAGCTGAAAGAACTCAATATGGGCGGGGGATTCGGCATTTGGTACACGGACGACGATGCCAAGATCCCCGTGAGCGGCTACGGAGAATATTTCTCCGCGCTCATCGCTGCCGTCAAAGAGGGGTGCGCGAAGGACTCTCTTCCGCTTCCCCGCATTCTCATCGAACCCGGGCGCTCGATCGTCGGCGAGGCGGGCATCACCCTCTACACGGTCGGCGCGATCAAGGAGATCAAGGGACTCAAGAAATACGTTGCCGTCGACGGGGGAATGTTCGACAACCCGCGCTATTGTCTCTACCAGTCGAAATATACCGCCGTACTTGCAAACAGAGCCTCGGAAAAGCCCGAGGAACTCGTCTCCGTTGCGGGGAAATGCTGCGAGAGCGGCGACCTCATCGGCGTGAACATGGCTCTCCCGAAGGCGAAAACGGGGGACATCATGGCAGTTCTTTCGACGGGAGCTTACAACTATTCCATGGCGAGCAACTATAACCGCAATCTCATTCCGCCCGCGGTTCTCGTAAAAGATGGGACGGCAGAGTACATCGTGAAGCCGCAAAGCTATGAAGATCTGGTGCGAAACGACGTCATTCCCGAAAAATTGAGGAAATAGAACCACAATATCTTGATGAATTGAGCGGAGATTTCACAAAATGTCCGCTTTTTTCTTGCTTTTTTCTGACGAAATTGTTATAATGGATAGGTATGATAAATAGCGATAGGATCATAGAACTCCTCGCAAGCTTTCTCGCAGTCATCGCCGTGTTGACCTGCCATGAGTTTGCCCATGCGTTCGTTGCCTATAAATGCGGGGATCCGACGGCGAAGCTCTACGGAAGGCTTTCGCTGAATCCCTTGAAACATTTCGACATCATCGGCTTGATCTGTTTCACTTTGGTCGGATTCGGCTGGGCAAAGCCCGTTCCGATCGATCCGAGCAATTTCAAGCGATATCGTCTGGGATTGGGGCTTACCGCAAGCGCGGGGATCGTCCTGAATTACATCATGGCGTTCTTCTTTTACCCGCTCTTTCTTTTGGCGCTCAATTTTATGCCCGATATTCCCTTCCTGACAAGCTTTTTGACGTATTTGCTGTATTTGCTCTACGTCTACAGCCTCAGCTTTTGCGTGTTCAACCTGCTGCCCTTCTATCCGCTTGACGGATTCCGCATCGTTGACGCATTGAACAGGCGCCGCGGACGCATTTACCGCTTCCTCCGTCAGTACGGGTACTACATTCTGCTCTTCCTGATCGTGGAAAGTTTCCTCTGCCGTGCTCTGGAACCGTTTATCTCTTTCATGGGATATATGAATATCTTGGGTTGGGTCATGGATTTTGCGCAGAAGATCTTCGGCTTTCCCATCCTTGCTGTATGGGGATCTGCGTTCGGTGTGCCTTTCAATCAAATTTGGAGTACTCTTTTATGGTAGATCGCGATAAATTCGAATCGGTCGTCGACTATACGACCGTGCTCAATAATTTTGAAGGACCCTTGGATCTTTTACTCTATCTCATCAACCGAGAGGAGATCGAGATCAAGGACATCTTTGTCTCGCAAGTGACGGAGCAGTTCCTCGACTACATGAAGGGACTTCCTTATCTCGATGTCGACAAGGTGAGCGACTATCTCAACATCGCCGCCTCGATCATTAAGATCAAGGCGCAATACCTTGTCCCGAACCTCGACGACGACTTCGAATATCAGGAAGAGATCGACGATGAGAAGGATCGGCTCATTCAGGCGCTCGAAGAGTACAGGCTCATCAAAGAGGAGATGGGTAAGCTCAAGGAGCTGGAAACGGTCGGTTACTATTTCAAGGAACCCGATAAGGACGTCGGAGAGACCAAGACGGTATTCAATCTTGACTCTTTGACCCTTGACGGACTCGTCACCGCCTTTCAGACGTTAATGCTTCAACGGGAGAGCAAGCGGGGGAACAGCGAGATCAGGGAGATCCCGCGCGACGAGTTCACCGTCGAAGAGAAGGCGGCGTATATCATGGAAAGCCTCGAGGACGGGCAGTCCGTAAAGTTCGAGGAACTCTTTACAGAGGACTACACGAAGGCTGAGGTCGTGACGACCTTTCAGGCGATGTTGGAGCTTCTGAAGATGCAATTCCTGCTCGTAAAACAGGAAGTGGCGTTCGGAGAGATCATCATTTCACTCAACCCCGACAGAAAGGAGGAAGAACCCTTTGGAGAAATTGACGACTATAATTGAGGCGATCTTATTTGCCTCTGGGAAGGCGGTCGCGATCGCCGATATTGCCGAAAAATTGGCTGTTTCCGAGGGAGAAGTCAAGCGCTCTCTCAATGAGTTGCGGGAAAGATTCGGGCAAGAACAGGGGATCCAGCTGCTCGAATTTAACAAAAAGGCGCAACTTGCGACCAATCCCGTCTACAAAGACCAAGTTTGGGCGGTGCTCAATCCCATCCGCGAGAAGGAACTTACGCGGACCGTTCTGGAATGTGCAGCCATCATCGCGTACAAACAGCCCATCACGAGGAGCGAGATCGAGCTTTTGCGCGGCGTCAACAGCGACTATGCCGTAAATGTTCTCCTCGATCTGAAGCTCATCTATCCGTGCGGAAGGAAAGATGCGATCGGTCATCCGATCCTCTTTGCAACGACCGATGAGTTCTTGAAGCGCTTCAAGCTCAATACGCTCGAGGATCTCCCCGACTACGACCAGCTCATGGATGCCATCCGCAATGCGACGATCGACGAGAGAGACAGCTATCTCTATGCCCGCGAGGACTACGTCGCGGAAGAAGATCCCGATGCGCCGACGGTCACGGACACCGAAGAGGGGTCTGCGCACGAAAAGACGCCCGAGAGAGAGCCGAAAGCGCCGCCGAGAGAGGAAGTCCGTGACGGCTACGAGATCCCCGACTTCCTCAAGGGGCTTGACGACAGCGACCTTGTCAAGATCGGCTGAAGTTTTTCCGAAAATAAATATTTCTTTCGCATTCGCCCATATTACAGTCATGGGCGAATTTTTTGTATGGTCCACGTTTGCGGGATGTGTTTTGACCTTTCTTCCCGTTTTTCTGTGGCTCGACGCCTATGTGGACGTACAAAAGAACAGAGCTTGGTTTTCCCTCTCCGCATACAGGCATCTGAAGTTGTTCGGCGGATACGGACAGCTCGACAGAGAGGGCATCGCCGTGCACATCTCAAAGAAGAAAGCCGTCTTCGTCCCGTACGACAAGATGGCGGACACAAGAAAGAAATTTGAGATCACAAAGGGCTTTCAGCTCTGGCGGTTCCGCCAGACCGTGGAAACGGGCGGGGCGGAGAGCGTTGCGGGGATCCTTGTCGCCGCGGCGCTTCAATCGGTCGGCGGTGGAGTCTTTGCCTATCTTCGGACAAGACATCCGTTTTTATCGTTGAAAAACGATACGCTCCTCGGCGAAGAGGCGTGTTTGAAGATCTCATTTGAGACGGCGACCGTGTTCAACGGGTTCGTGATCGGCATGGCATTGGGGAAAAAAATATTGGAGGCAATTATAAATTGGATAAGAAAAAAAAGATCGACAGCATTCTCGAAAAGACGGCAGAACAGCTGACAAGCCTCATCGACGTCAATACGATCGTCGGGAAACCGATCCTGACGGCAAGCGGGGCACAGGTCATTCCGTTCACCAAGGTTACGATGGGGTATCTCTCGGGCGGTGGAGAATACGGAGAAGTCAAGGCAGTGAAGCTCGACGAGACCTATCCCTTTGCGGGGGGCGCGGGGACCGTCATCAACCTCAAACCGGCGGGTTTCCTCATCGATGACGGCGTCGAATGCCGTGTCGTCAAGCTCACGAACGACCCGATCGACGGACTCATCGAGAAAGCGGGCGAGATCGTCGGGAAGATCATCGAAAAGGTCGGGCAGGAGAATGAAAAAGTTTAAGATTTTGTCCTTCGTTCTCATGGCGACTGTTGTAGCTTCTCTGCTCTCTGTCAAAGATGAGATCACGCCACAGGCGGTCGGCGTCGCAAGAGGGGAGTGTGTCGTCGAAGTCTCTTCCCGCCGTATTCTTCACGAAAAGGACGCGTATTCGATGCTTCCGATGGCAAGCACGACGAAAGTTCTGACGGCAATTCTCATCCTCGACGACTGCGACATCGATGAAGCCGTCATCGTTCCGAAGGAAGCCGAGGGAGTGGAAGGATCCAGTGTCTACCTACGTGCGGGAGATACCTATACCGTCCGTGAGCTTCTCTATGGGCTGATGCTGCGTTCGGGGAATGACTGCGCCGTGACCCTTGCCCTGCATCACAGCGGAAGTATTGAGACCTTTTCGGAAAAAATGAATGAAAAAGCGGCGCTTCTCGGGGCGGAAAGGAGCTATTTCGTCAATCCGCACGGACTTCCCGACAGCCGTCATCACACGACTGCGCACGACCTTGCCCTGATCTCTGCCTACGCAATGGAGAATGAGACCTTCCGCGAGATCGTCTCATGCAAGTACTTTGAGCCTCGCAACTGGCAGAACAAGAACAAGATGCTCTTTCGCTACGACGGGGCGGTCGGCGTCAAGACGGGCTTCACGGCTGCCGCGGGAAGATGTCTCGTCACCTGCGCCGAACGAAACGGCATGACACTCGTCTGCGTCGTCCTGAACTGTCTGCAGATGTACGAACGCTCCGCCGAGCTTCTCGACGAATGTTTTGAGGCGTATCAGATCTACCGTCTCTGCGACAGCTCCAAGCCGTGGGAGAACTTCGCCGTCCGATGCGACTTCGACTATCCGCTGAAGAAAATTGAACTGCGGTCTTTGCGCTTTTCGGACACATTAAAAGACCCGCTGCCGACCGAAAAGGGGGAAGTTGCGGGTCAAATGAATATCTACCTTCAAAACAACTTGCTTTTTTCACAGAATTTGTATATCATATAGGAAGAAAGCAAGGAGCGCAGAGCATTCTGCAACACAAATGCGGATCAATAAATTTCTTGCCGAACAGGGCGTCGCCTCGAGGAGAGGCGCCGACGGGATCATCGCCGAGGGAAGGGTGACGATCAACGGAAAAACGGCAAAGGCGGGGGACGATGTCTCTCCGTCCGACGAGGTCGCCCTCGACGGGAAGCTGCTTTCCCACAAAGTCAAGTTCGAATATTATCTTCTCAACAAACCGAAGGGCTTTGTCTGTACGGTGAGCGACGAAAAGACCGAGCGACCCAGAAAGACGGTCATGGACCTTCTGCCCGCGGGCGCGGGAAAGGTTTTCCCCGTCGGAAGGCTCGACTACAATACGGAAGGACTTTTGATCCTGACCAATGACGGGAGCCTTGCCTACCGTTTGACGGCGCCGCAGAACGAGATCCCAAAGACCTATCTCGTGAAGGTCAACGGTTCCGTCACGTCCGCCCAGCTCAATCGGCTTCGGGAAGGTGTGGAGATCGAAAAGGGGATCGTCACGAAGAAGTGCCGCGTCAACGTCATCGAGACAGACAAGGCTTACACCAAGCTCCATGTCACGCTGACAGAGGGGAAGAACAGGGAGATCCGCCGCATGTTTGAAGCCGTCGGAAAGCCCGTTGAATTTCTGAAGCGGATCAGACTCGGGGATCTGACACTGTCGGGTCTCGACCGCGGCGCATGCCGCAGTCTCTCCCCCGAAGAGGTATTCTATTTGAAAAATCTGTAAAAAATGACTCGCCGCTCGGCGAGTCATTTTTAGAATGCTATTCAACGACAGGGCTATAGGGTTGAAATCCGACCTTCAGGATATCCTCGAAATCGGATTCGATCTTGCCGTAGTTTTTCGGATATGCAAAATAAAAATATGTGGATTTCTCTGTGCCGTCCGAAAACCAAATCGTGATCGTTTCGCTCCCGCCGTCGTGGACAGTATATCTTGTCTCATACTCGTCTTGCCATGTATAAATGCCATCTGCAATGATGGTTTCAAGCAAAGTTACGCCCTGCTGTTCGGTAAATTCTACGACAAGGGACGGGTGGTTGAAACGTTCTTTCAGCTTTTTTTCATAGCTCTCGGGCGTCTCGTCTTCGGGATATTCCCCGTATTCTTCCAGATAGTGCTCATAGCTCTGCCGAAATTTCTCAACCAGGCCTTCGATGTCGGCAACGCAGTCGTCCGTGACGGTCCAAGCCGTAAAATCAAACGTGCGCGTATCGCGATAGGGGACGTCCGTCATTCCTTCCGTCGTTTCCACGACGATCCTGATGACCGTTTTTTTCGTCGAACTCGGTGGAGGGGGTACAAGCGGCGAGCAAGAGCGCAAAAAGGCAGAAGAACGGAACAAAAACTCTTTTCATTGCGGAACTCCTTATTGTTACAACGATCTGAAGGAATGTTTTGTCCCGTTTCGTCCGAATTTTTTACCGAAAACTCCGCATGAGTCCGATCACTTTTCCCAAGATGCGGACGCTCTCCTGATTTTCGGGAATGATGTCCTCCATGGTGCTGTTTTCGGGGTGAAGCACGATCTTTCCGTCCCGCTTGTAGAAGCGCTTCACCGTCGCGCCGTCCATCGTACCGTCATCAAACATTGCAATGACGATCTCGCCGTTTTCGGCATTTTCCTGACGCTTGACGATGATCTTGTCGCCGTCATAGATGCCCGCGTCGATCATCGATTCCCCGTGCACGCGGAGAAGGAAGAGGTCGTCGCCCTTGAATTCCGCTTCGGGCAGGGAATAATAGCCCTCGTTATTTTCCACGGCAAGAATGGGCTGACCTGCATTTACGACGCCAAGGAGAGGCGCCCGAACGACGGAACTTCCGCGCACGACGACGGAACGGTTCTTCTTACTCGACTTGTCGAGATAGCCTTGATCGCGCAGGCGGTTGATATAATCGTACGCCGTCGCGGTCGATTTGATGTTCAAAGCGGCGCAAATGTCGCGGACAGAGGGGGGGAAGCCGTTATCGTCATTGTATCGGCGGATATATTCAAAGACTTCCATCAATTTGTCGTGCTTGATCATCTTTCACCTCTCAAACCGATTATATCATAAATGAAAACAGAATGCAAACAAATGTTCCATGTTTTCGGAAAATTTTGTTGCATTTTTTTCGTCGCCGTGTTATACTATTTTTATGGAAACAAAAATGTGTGTGCTGGACGATGAAAAGGAGTGCGACGGCTGCATGGAGTGCATGGTGTGCGACCTCGACCCGTCCAAGCCCTGTGACAACTGCGGAAAGTGCCTCGACATCAAAGACTACGCGACGATCAAGATCGACAAGATCATCATGGACCCGAATTACGGAAAAAAGGAGTGAATTTTTCGGCGTAGATCGACGGGATGACGACCTTGACCTCTGCGCCGCCGTCCGTATAGGTAACGTTTTGTTCTGTACAATAGGATCGTATGGCGCTGTATTGCGCCATTTTTTCGTATGGGATCGTCAATGTCGCCAATACGAAATTGTCTCTCAACTTCTCAAAGATGCGCCGTTTGAGTGTCTCAAGCCCTAAATCGTTCGCCGCGGAAATGCAGACCGCATCCTTGGGGAAGGCTTCCGTGCTTTCGACAAGGTCGCATTTGTTCATGACGACGAGATAGGGGGCGGAGAAACCCATTTCTTCCAGCGTAGAGAGGGTCGTCTGAAGCTGCATTTCGTAGGCTCCGCTCCCGTCGCAGACGATGAGCGCAAGGTCGCAGTTCATGGCGCTCTCGAGCGTCGATTTGAAGGCTTCGATGAGATGATGGGGGAGACTCTGCAAAAAACCGACGGTATCGACGAGCAAAAAGGGGACACTTTCGATCTCGAATCCCCTTGCCGTGGGATCGAGTGTCGCAAAGAGAGCGTTCTTGACGAACACATCGGCGCCCGTCAGATGGTTCAAGAGGGTAGACTTTCCCGTATTCGTATAACCGACGAGCGCGATCGTCATGACACGGTCCTTTTTTCTGCGCTCGACCTGCATCGCACGGCGTTTTTCCGTCTCCTTGAGCTTCTCTTCGAGGGAACGGATGCGGTTCCTGATGTGCCGTCTGTCCGTTTCGAGCTTTGTTTCCCCGGGACCGCGCGTCCCGATCCCGCCTCCCAGTCTTGAAAGCGCTTCGCCCTTGCCTTTGAGGCGGGGATACAGATACTTGAGCTGGGCAAGTTCGACCTGGATCTTTCCCTCGCTGCTCTCGGCGCGGAGAGCAAAGATGTCGAGGATGAGCGTCGTTCTGTCGATGACTTTCCTGTCGTCGAGCGCCTTTGAAATGTTGAGCGTTTGGGAAGGGGAGAGTTCCCCGTTGAAGAGCACGGTGACGTCCAAGCCATCGAGCCTTTCTTTGAGTTCCGCAAGCTTTCCTTCGCCGATATAGGTGGCGGGATTGATCTCCCGTATGGTCTGATAGATCGTCCCCGCGTATTCCGCGCCCGCGCTCTCGATCAACGAGACGATCTCCTCGTGAAGGACCTTTGTTCTGTCGTCCTCGACGGGTTGAATGACATAGATGGTTTCGCTCAATCGTCATCCTCCTCTGAGCGGTGCAGCTTGACCTTTCCCGCGACGGAACGGCGGTTGTCCTCGGTGATCGCAGCATAGTGCTTCCGCGTCGTATTGACGTCCTTGTGCCCGAGAACGTCCGCTACGATATAGATATCCCTTGTTTCATGGTAGAGCGCCGTACCGTAGGTGGAACGGAGCTTATGGGGGGTGATCTTCTTGAGCGGCGTCACGATCTTGGCATATTTTTTTACGAGATTTTCGACTGCACGGACGGTGATCCGCTTGTATTGCATGGAAAGAAAGAGGGGAGCGGGGGATTCTTTCGGGATCTTCGGGTCTCCTTTTTTCTGTTCCATATACGCCGCAAGCGCATCGGCAACTTCGTCCGAGAAGTACAAAATTGCCTGATTTCCGCCTTTCCGCGTGACGATAAAGGAATTGTTGTCAAAATTGATGCTCTCGTTGTTGAGTCCGACAAGCTCGGAAATACGGATGCCCGTACCCAAAAAGAGGGTCAGAATGGCAGTATCGCGGACCATCGTTCTGTCGTGATAGGCGATCGCATGGTGGGAAAGCCCGTTTCCGAACTCTGCAGTATTCAACATCTCATCGATCTCATTGTCGTCGAGGCGGATGATCTCCTTGTCATGAAGTTTGGGAGTGGGGACCTTCGCCGTATTGTTGACGCCGATGAGACCTTTGTTGAAGAAATATTTGAAGAGGGAACGGACGGTCGAAAGCTTGCGGGCTTTGGCGCGTTCGTCACAGGAGAGACTCTTGTCTCCGAATGTATAATGGGAGAGGTAGGAAAGAAAGATCTCGATGTCGGTATCCGTGACCTGTTCGAGATCTTCAAGCGTAATTTCCTTGGGAGCTTTGCTCTTGAATCTGCGCTTGGAGAGAAAATCGTAAAAGATCCTGAGGTCGTAGGCGTAATTGAGGCGGGTGAGGGTGCTGGTGCGTGTCTCAACGCCGCGGAAAAAATCCTCGCAGTAATCGGGAAGCTCCTCAAGAAGGGCATCGATCCGCTCGAGGTTATGAAGATTTCGCTCTTGATAGTAGTTGACGCTCTTTTTTGCCATGTCAGAATTATACCTCAAAGGGTGGGAAATGTCAACGGAATGCGGTGGGTGACACACAGGGAACTATTCGCAAAACACCGATTTTACGAATAGTAAGAGGGCGGAAATTGGGAATTTAGCCTAAAATTACGGACTTCATCCGTATTTTTCGGAATTTTCGGATAAAATGTTCATTTGAATATGTACAGGAAATTTTGAGAAAATTCCTAAAATTTTGTCCGAACGTTTTATGGAATTTTTCCGAAAACTCGGTACGATCCTTTCGGAAAAATGTATTTCTATCCCAAAAATGTCTGCACAATGACATGATCCCGAAGCGTTTTTTCGGCAATTTTTCCCCGAAAATCACCGTTTTGCCTCTGAAATTCCCTCTGAAAAGTCCTTAATACTATGTCAGACATAGTTATTATGTCAGACATAGTATTGGGTCAAGATCCCGTAAGAACAGGCTGAAATGGAGATCTTGCCGTCAAAAATCTTTTCGGAGAGCAGTTCTTTCCATTCTCCCGCAAATTTGAGATTGTATTCGCACGAACTGCGGTTCACATAGACGACCACGCTTTTTTGACCGATCTTTCTTTGATAGACAATGCAGCCTGTATCTGCGAAAATTTCCCGATAGCTCCCCTCTGCAAAAATTTCTCTCAATGTTCCCGTACGGAGCTTGCCGAGTTTTTGGTAGAATCCGTGCAGTTCGCCGTCGATATTGTCCCAAGGGAAACATCTGCGGCAGAACGGGTCCTGATATCCTTCCATACCCGCTTCGTCGCCGTAAAAGACGCACGGGACTCCCGGCAAAGTAAACTGCAAAACGGCAGCCATCTTCAAAAGTTCCTTGGCTTTTTCGCGCTCTTCGTTGCTCATCCGAAGGACCGCCATTTTCTCTTTATCGTCGCATTCCTCGCCGCCGAACACCGTCAGAATTCTCGGGGTATCGTGGGAGCCGAGGATGTTCATGAGACAATCGAGCGTCTGTTTCGGATAATTGTCGAGGAGCATGGCGATCGTCTCGCGCAGGAGATAGGTCATTCCCGTCCGTACAAAGTTGATGATGCCGTCCTTCAGAGGATAATTCATCACGCTGTCAAGCTCATATCCCTGCAAATATTCCCGTCTGACGTCGTAGGAGATCTTGTTGGAAGCGTCCTCCCAAACTTCTCCGATCAAAATTGCATCGGGATCTTCGCTCTTGACGGTCTCCCGCAGCTTTTTCAGGAAGAAGTCGGGCAATTCATCGGCAACATCGAGCCGATATCCGCCGATCCCGTGACGGAGCCAATGTTTGAGAACGCCGTTTTCGCCCATGATATACTCTTGATAGGAAGGTGATGCCTCGTTGACCTCGGGCAAGATCAGGATCCCCCACCAACATTCATAGAGCATGGGAAACTCTTTGAACGTATACCAATCGGCATAGGGAGACTCTTTGGACTGGTAGGCGCCGAGCGTGGGATATTTCCCATATTTGTTGAAATACTTGCTGTCGTCGCCCGTGTGATTGAAAACACCGTCCAAAATGATGCGGATCCCGTCATTTTCGGCTTCTTTGACGAGGCGGTCGAACTCTTCTTCCGTCCCGAGCAGGGGATCGATCTTCATGTAATCGCCCGTGTCATAGCGATGATTGGAGAATGCCTCAAAGATCGGATTGAAATAGATGACCGTGACGCCGAGGTCTTTGAGGTACTTAAGTTTTTCTCTGACGCCGTTCAAATTCCCGCCGAAAAAGTCATTGTTGAGGATCTTTCCCATCTCATTCGGGCGGAAGGACGGCATTCCGCCCCAGTCGGTGCGGAGATATCTCCCTTCGGCAAGCGGATGATCTCCTTCGCCCTTGAAAAATCTGTCGGGAAAGATCTGGTACATCACGCCGCCCTTGAACCAATCGGGCGTCGTGTAATCTTCGTCAAAGACGGTGATCTGCCAATCATTTTTGCCGTCGAATGCGCCTCTGCGCAGTTTTCCGCACATGAACCGTGCGCCGTCCAGTTCAAAATGATAAAAATACAGTCCCGTCGCGTGAAAGCAAAGGCGGAGCGAGAAACAATTTTCTTCCCGTTCCATGGGGAAAAACTTTGCTTCTTCGCCGTTTTTCCATAAAACCAGCGTACAAGTTTGAGCGGAGAATGAAAATTCTCCGCCTTCACGATTCGTATAGAGATGAAGCGAAAGCTCGCTGCTGCGCGGGATCGCCCCGAGAACGCTCTTGCAAGCGCTGTCAAGTGGATCGTAGTAGAAACTCATTGCTGTGGATTATTTTGTAAGGGGTTTGAGATTCCAGATCTTGGTCGCATAATCGCGGACGCTTCTGTCGGCGGAGAAATATCCCGCAGCGGCAATGTTGTTGAGCGATTTTCTGTTCCATGCGAGTTTATCGTTGCGATAAAGCTCCGTCATGGCATTCTGCGTCTGCGCATAAGAATCATAGTCCGCAAGACACATATACGGGTCGGCGACGGGTGCGTTGCGCAGGAGATAGTTCGCGATGTCGGCAAACGAAGACCCGTTGAACCCGACGATGAGCGATTCGATGATCTGCCGCATCGCATAATTCTGGTTGTAATAGGCGCTGGAATTGTATCCGCTGCTCCAGAGCTGCTTGACTTCCTCGGCTTTCAACCCGAAAATGAAGATGTTCTCCGCACCGACGCGCTCCGCCATTTCGACATTTGCACCGTCCAAAGTGCCGATCGTGAGCGCACCGTTGATCATGAACTTCATGTTCCCCGTGCCGCTCGCCTCTTTGCCTGCAAGCGAGATCTGTTCGGAGATCTCCGATGCGGGCATGAGCTTCTCGGACATGGTAACATTGTAGTTTTCCATGTAGACAACGTTGAGTTTTTCGTTGATCTTCGGATTCTTGCGGATGTCCTCGGCGAGGAAACAGATGAGTTTGATGGTCTGCTTCGCCATATCGTATCCTGCCGCAGCCTTTGCGCCGAAGATGTATGTCTTGGGAAGAACGTCGAGATCGGGATTTTCGCGCAGAGCGTTGTACTCGGCGATGATATGGAGCACATTCAGAAGCTGGCGCTTGTATTCGTGCATGCGCTTCGCCTGAACGTCGAACAGGGTGTTCGGATCGACGACCGCACCTTGATAGCTCTTGGCATACGCCGCAAATTGCTCTTTTTTGATGCGTTTGATCTCTTCGAGGCGCTGCAGAACGCTCGTGTCGTTCTCGAATTTGCGGAATTCCGCAAGTTTTGCGGCATCCTTTGCATATCCCGTTCCGATGCAGTCATTGAGAAGTGCGCAGAGTTCGGGGTTGGACTGGTTCAGCCAACGTCTGTGCGCGATGCCGTTCGTGACATTGGTGAATTTCTCGGGCGTGTACTCATAGAAATCGTGGAAAATGCTGTCCTTGATGATCTCGCTGTGGAGTTCGGAAACGCCGTTGACGCTGTGCGACCCCATAACGCAGAGATTTGCCATGCGGACGGTATTGTGGGACAGGATCGCCATGCGGGAGATCTTGTTCCAGTCCCCGGGAAATCTGTGCCAGAGATCGTCGCAGAAACGGCGGTTGATCTCCTTCAGAATGCCGTAAATACGGGGAAGTCTGCGGGCGATCAAGTCCTCTGCCCATGTCTCGAGCGCTTCCGCAAGCACGGTATGATTCGTGTACGCGCATGTCGCCGTCGTGATGTTCCATGCGACTTCCCAGCCGAAATAGTTCTCGTCGACGAGAATGCGCATCAATTCGGGAATGGCAAGCGCGGGATGGGTGTCATTGATATGGATGGCTGCCATCTGCGGGAGCAGATTCAGGGATCCGTACCGACGCTTGTGGTCGGCGACGATACATTGCAGCGACGCGGAGACGAGGAAATATTGCTGTTTCAACCGCAACGATTTACCTTCATAGTGGTTATCCGAGGGATAAAGTACCTTGGAAATGAGCTGGGCGTCGCTGTCGTCCCGCATGACCGCCTCGTAGTTTCCCTGCGAGAAGAGCTGCATGTCGAACTTTTGCACCGCGCGGGAACGCCAGAGACGGAGCACGCTGACCGCTTCGGAATCGGCACCCGAGACCATCATGTCGCAGGCGATCGCCTCCACCTCCTTGGCGTTGTGGTAGACGGTCTCCATGCCGTGGTCGGTCCACTTTTCCTCGAGTTCCCCGTCAAAACGGACGATGAACTGCTTGTCGGAACGCTGTGTCAACCACGCTTCGCCGCCCGGGAGCCAGACATCGGGAAGCTCCATCTGCCAGCCGTCGACGATCTTCTGTTTGAAGAGTCCGTATTGATAGCAGATCGAAAAGCCCATCGCGGGATAATTCTGCGTCGCGAGACCGTCCAAAAAACATGCCGCAAGCCGTCCCAAGCCCCCGTTTCCGAGTCCTGCGTCGGGTTCCTCTTCATAGAGTTCCTCGAGCGTGAGACCGAATCCCTTCAGCGCTCCCGCGATCGGTTTCTCGATCCCGAGATTGTAGACGCTGTTCTTGAGGGACCGCCCCATCAGAAATTCCATGCAGAGATAATAGACGCGCTTTGCCTTTGCCGCCTTGATCTTGAGATGGAATTTCTGCCGTTTTTCGAGCATGATGTCCCTGACGCTCATGACGACGGCTTTGTAGATCTGTTCTCTTGATGCCTCTTGTGCACTGACGCCGAAATAGCGCATCAGCTTTCCCGCAATCAGACGTTCTGCTTCCTGCTCTGTCATTTTAGCCATAATATATAAAGTCTACTCCTGAAAAAAGTGTTTATCTTAAGAGAGCGAGATACATTTCCTCATAATAATGTGCCGAGGATGCCCAGCTGAAGTCCGTCGTCATTGCCTTGTGAACGAGTTCTTTCCAGACTTCGCGGTTGCGGTAGACCCCGATCGCCTCATTGATGACATAGAGCATGTCATACGCGTTGTAGTCGTGGAAGGTGAAGCCGTTCCCGCCTGCGCCGAAGGGTGTGATGCTGTCCCTCAACCCCCCCGTTTCGCGCACGATCGCGACCGTGCCGTAGCGGGAAGCGATCATCTGCGAGAGTCCGCAGGGTTCGCTCTTGGAAGGCATCAGGAAGAGATCGGCGCCCGAATAGATCTTCCTCGAAAGATCGGAATTGAAGGAAATGACGGAGACGACTTTCCCGGGGTACCTTCTCGCAAGGTCGGAAAAATATGTCTCGTAGGAAGAATCGCCCGTGCCGAGCAGGATGAACTGCATATCCTGCCGAAGCGCCTGCTCGATGACCTCTCTGACGAGATCGAGTCCCTTGTGGGTGACGAGACGGGTGATCATGGCAAGAATGGGCGTGTCGGGCTTGACGGGAAGGTTGAGCATGCGCTGCAGTTCTTCCTTGCAGACGGCTTTCCCGTCCATTCGGTCCGCGCTGTAGTTTTCAAAGAGCGAAACGTCGGTCGCAGGGTCGTAATAGTCGGGATCGATGCCGTTCAGGATGCCGCGGAGCTTGAATTCGTTCCTGCGGATGATCGGATCGAGTCCGTGCGAATAGTACGGATCCTTGATCTCCTGCGCGTAGGTGGGAGAAACGGTCGAGAAGCATTCGCAGCACTCGATCGCCCCCTTCATGAGATTGATGCAGCGGTCATATTCCACAAGATTCTGGAAATGATAGGAGATCCCGAAGAGGTCCTCGAGGATATCGAGGGAATATTTTCCCTGATACTCTATATTATGAATGGTAAAGACCGCGCGGATGAACTGGTACTCTGGACGGAAACAGTAGATCGTCTTGAGATACAGCGCCGCAAGCGCAGCCTGCCAGTCATGGCAATGCATCACGTCGGGATAGAAACCGATGAAGTTCATCGTCTCCATGACGCCGCGGCAGAAGAACGCGAACCGTTCGCCGTCGTCATAGTAGCCATAGCAGCCGGGACGCTTGAAATAGTACTCATTGTCGAGGAAATAGAAGGTGACGTTGTCCTTTTTATACTCGAAAATGCCGCAGTACTGATTTCTCCAAGAGAGCGCGACGTAGGTGTTTCCGAGGAATTTGAAGTCCTTTCTGAAATCTTTTTTGATATCCTGATAGAGCGGGACCATGACGCGGACGTCATATTTATCCTCTCTTGCAAGCGCTTTGGAAAGAGACCCGATGACTTCGGCAAGTCCCCCCGTCGCGATGAACGGCGACGCTTCCGATGCGACAAACAAGATCTTTTTCTTCGCCTCCGCCGTCACTTCCGCAGGTTCCGCCCTGATCGGCTCCTCGGCTTTCCCCAAAACTTCCACATCGGGAAGATCGGGCGTCCGCTCCTTCTTTGTTCCCCTCTTTTTCGTTGTTTCACTCATGGATCTCTCCCCCTTAACGGATCGATATTTGTCAGAGCATTCTGCCCTTGGCAATGAAGTAAGGCAGGGCTTCGCAGCCTGCAAGGTGCCGTCTGTCACGGATGACGACGTTCTTATCGGTGATGACGCTGTCGAGTTCGACGTTCGTTCCGATGACCGTATCCTGCATGATGATGGAATTCTTGATGACGCTCCCCTTTCCGACCTTGACGCCGCGGAAGAGAATGCAGTTGTCGACCGTTCCCTCAATGACGCAACCGTCCGAGATCAAGGAGTTCTTCACGACTGCTCCGTCGATATATTTGCTCGGAGCGGAATCGCGGACCTTCGTATAGACGTCGCGCGCACCGAACAGTTCGTCCCGAACATCCCGTTGCAAGAGTTCCATGCTGTGGCTGTAATAATTCTGAAGGGAGCTGATCGTCGCGTAATATCCGCCGAACTTGTACCCGAAGATGCGGAGCGTGTCGACATTCTTTGCAAGGATGTCCCGTCCGAAGCTGGAAAGCCCGCGCGTGACGGCGTCCTGAATCGTGTTGATGAGGAATTCTCTGCTCATCACCATGATGTTGACGTAGAGATCGAATTTGCCGCTCTTGAGTTTCGGGTTGATCTTGAGACCCTTGAGTCTCCCCGTCTCGTCGGGCTGGAGCGTCATATAGTAAGAGGACTGGGCGGGTTCCGTCTCTTCGTGATAGACCATCGTAATATCGGCGTTCTTCTCTTCATGGAATCTCAAAATTTCCTGAAAATCCACCCGTGCGATGCCGTCGCAGTCCGTAATGACGACATAGTCCTCATTGCGGTGCGTCAAAAAGCCCGTGATCCCCATGAGCGCTTCGAGGCGCGTCGTGTAGGGAGCATCCGTCTCGTCCGAATAGGGCGGGAGCAGAATGATACCGCCGTCCTTTCTCGCAAGATCCCAGTCTTTGCCGCTGCCGAGATGGTCGATGAGCGACTGATAATTGTTCTTCGTGACGATCCCGACCGTCGTGATCCCCGAATTCACCATGTTTGAGAGGGTGAAATCGATGAGGCGGTATCTTCCGCCATAGGGAATGGAAGCCATCGTTCTGTGGCGGGAGAGTTCGGGAATGTTTTCATCGTGAATATTCGAAAATATGACGCCTACTGCAGAATGTGCCATCTTATTCTTCCCCCTTGTAATCCTTATCGATGATCTTTCCGCCCGCGACCTTTCCCGCGACGGAAATATTTCTGCCGAGAACGGCGATCCCGTTCCCGCTTTCCTTGCTTTCGCCGACCTCGGCGCCCTCTTCGACGACGACATTCTCGTCGATGATGGAATACAAGACCTTGGCGCCCTTCTTGACGACAGTGCCCGCCATGAGGACGCTGTCCTCAACGGTAGCCCCCTCTTCGATGACGACATTGGACGCGAGAACGGAATTTTTGACGTAGCCGTCCACCTCGCAGCCGAGCGCCACGAGCGAATTGCTCACGACCGCGCCGTCGCCGATGTGTTCGGGCGGTGCGAGCGGGTTCCTCGAATGGATCTTCCAATCGGGATCGCCCACGTCAAAGACGGGATCTTCTCCGAGAAGGTCCATGTTCGATTCCCAGAGGGAAGAGATCGTTCCGACGTCCTTCCAATACCCCTTGAAACGGTAAGAGAACATCTTCTCCCCCGCATTCAGCATCGCGGGAAGGACGTCCTTTCCGAAATCCTTGGAAGAATCGGGGTTCGCGTCGTCCGCGGCAAGGTATTTGAAGAGCTTTTCCGCAGTGAAAATATAGATCCCCATGGACGCAAGATTGCTCTTGGGCGCCTTGGGCTTTTCTTCGAACTCATAGATGGACCCGTCCTCGCGGGTGTTGAGGATGCCGAAACGGGACGCCTCTTTCATCGGGACCTCGATGGCGGCGATCGTGCAATCTGCGCCCGTCGCCTTGTGGGCGCGGAGCATCTCGGCATAGTTCATCTTGTAAATATGGTCACCCGAGAGAATGAGCACATAATCGGGATTGTATTTTTTCATGAAGGGAAGGTTTTGGTAAATGGCGTTCGCCGTCCCCTCAAACCACGACTGCTTTTTCTTCGCCTGATAGGGCGAAAGGATATGCACGCCGCCGAACGCGCGGTCAAGATCCCACGGCTGTCCGTTCCCGATGTATTCATTCAATTCGAGCGGTTCATACTGCGTGAGCACGCCGACCGTATCGATGCCGGAATTGATGCAGTTCGAGAGCGGAAAGTCGATGATGCGGTACTTTGCGCCGAAGGCGACTGCGGGTTTTGCAATATTGTTTGTGAGCGCATAGAGTCTGGACCCCTGCCCGCCCGCAAGCAACATTGCGACACATTCCTTTTTTCTCAACATATTTTTAACCCCCATAGATATACTACTTTGTTTCCGCCTTCTTTTTGGATACGGGCGGTTCATAGACGAGATAGAGCGTCGTCAGCTTCGGCATCGGGATCTCGAGCGAATACTGCTTGCCGTGGCTGGGCTTCTTGACGGCAGAAAAGCTCTTTTTTGTCAGTTTCCCCTCTCCGCCGTATTTTTTCTCGTCCGAATTGAAAATTATCTTATATTTGCCCCGCTTGTTGACGCCGAGCAAGTAGTCATCCGCATCGATCCCCGAATAGGACGTCAGGCAGATCACCTCGTTTCCCGCCTTATCTTTGCGGATGAAGCTCACGATGTTCCTGTCCGCATCGTCGGGAGCGAGCCATTCGAACCCGTCCCAGCTGTCCTCGATCTCATAGAAAGCGGGCGTGTCCCGATAGAAATGATTGAGAGAGCGCACATATTCGGAGAGCTTCCCATGCATCTCATAGGTGTCGCGGAGGAAGAATTCGATCCCCTCTTTATAGTTCCATTCCTTGAACTGTCCGATCTCGTAGCCCATGAAATTGAGCTTCTTCCCGGGGTGAGCCGCCATGTAGCCGAGGAACGCGCGGACGCCCGCAAACTTCTCCTCGTATGTCCCCGGCATCTTGTTGATGAGGGAACATTTCCCGTGCACGACTTCGTCATGCGAAATGGGGAGAATGTAGTTCTCGGAGAAGGCGTACATCATCGAGAAAGTCAATTTGTTGTGGTTGTTCATGCGGAAATAGGGATTGAGACAGAGATAGGAGAGCATGTCGTTCATCCAACCCATGTTCCACTTGAAATTGAATCCGAGACCGCCCACCGAACCGGGCTTTGTCACAAGCCCCCACGCCGTGCTCTCCTCCGCGATCATCATCGCGTACGGGAAACGCATGAAAACGGCTTCGTTCAAACGGCGAAGGAAGGCGATCGCCTCGAGATTCTTGTTCTCGCCGTAGATGTTGGGGACCCATTCCCCCGGGCGCTTGTCATAATCGAGATAGAGCATGGAAGCGACGGCGTCCACCCGCAGCCCGTCAACATGGAATTTGTCGAAGAAGAAGCACGCGCCCGAGATGAGGAAGGAAAGGACTTCTTCCCTGCCGTAGTCGAAGCGGCGGGTCCCCCAGCTCTTGTGTTCCATCCTGTCCCACTGGCTGCTTTCATAGAGGGGCTGACCGTCAAACTCATAAAGTCCGTGCGCGTCCTTGGGGAAATGTGCGGGGACCCAGTCGACGATGACGCCGATCCCCTCTTTGTGGAAGCAGTCAACGAGATACATGAAATCATGGGGCGTCCCGAGGCGGGATGTCACCGCAAAGTATCCCGTTACCTGATATCCCCACGAGCCGTCAAAGGGAAATTCGGTGACAGGCATGAATTCGACGTGCGTATAGCCCATCTCCTTGACATACGGGACAAGCTCTCTCGCAAGATCGCGATAGGAAAGATAATTTCCGTCGTCATATTTTTTCCACGAAAGCAGGTTGACCTCATAGATGTTGACGGGAGACGCAAAGATGTTTTTTTTCTTGATGGAATCAAGATAGGCTCCGTCGCTCCACTTGTACCCTTCGAGATCATAGAGTTTGGAAGCGGTCTGTGGTGCCGTCTCCGTATGAAAGCCGACGGGATCTGCCTTGAAGAGCTGCCGTCCGTCGGCTGCGGTAATACAATATTTATAGATGTCGTACTGCTTCAGTCCCGCGATGAACAACTCGAAAGATTCATTGTCGATCATGCGCTCCATGACGTCTGCGTCGGAATTCCATCCGTTGAAATCCCCGACAACGGACACAGAACGCGCATGCGGCGCCCAGACACGGAAGATATAGCCCTCCTTGCCGTTTTGCACCGCCTTGTGTGCGCCGTATGTTTCATAGATGCGGTCATTCTTTCCGTGGTGATACAAATAGAGCGGGAAGTCCGTCTCTTTCATCGAATTGTCCATGTGTGTTCCCTCAATGCGTGACGTCGGAAGATTCCGCCCGTCTCGGGCGATCTTTTTATCTTATCCTATTATACTATATTTTGCGCGTACTTTCAATACCAAAATTCAAATTTTCCCCGTCTTTTTGAAAAAAAGAAAAAACCTCGGCGGGAAAGCCGAGGCAGAACATTCAGTCCCTGATTTTCTTGGCGATCTCATAAATATCGCCGGCTCCCAGCACCAGAACAAGGTCCTTCGGTTTGACGACACTTCTCAAATATTTTGAAAGCCTTTCGGGTGACGAAACATAGACAGCGGACGGGAGCATTCCCGTAAGCCGCACGGCGCTGCCGTCGAATTCAAATTTTTCCCGTGCGGCGTACGTGCTGTAGATGACGGGACTTTCCGCCCTCGAAAGCGCTTCGATGAAATCGGGCATGAGGTCGCGTGTCCGCGTGTAGGTGTGCGGCTGAAAGACGAGACGGACCTTGCCCTCGCAGATATGCTGTGCCGTGTAGAATGTCGCGGCGATCTCCTTCGGATGATGGGCGTAATCGCAGATGAGAGGCGCGCCGCAAAAACTTCCCACCCGTTCAAACCGCCGTTTCACGCCGCGGAAGGACTCGATCCCCTCTTTGATCTCTTCCGCAGTCAGCCCCAAAAGCCTCGCGCAGGCATAGGATGCAAGCGCATTCATCACGTTGAAGATGCCGATGACGTTGAGATCGATCCGAACGACCGGGATCCCCTTCTCCTCGACCGTGAAGGAATAGACCTCTCTGTCGCTGCGAAGGGATGTCGCGCGGATGTCGCCGTTGTGAAGCCCGAAGGACAGGACATGCGGGATCGAGCGTGCACCGATATCGTCTGCATTGACGACAGCCTTTTCCGACCCCGCCGCAAAGACTCGGTATGCCTCGAGGAGTTCCGCCTTCGTCTTATAGCAATCGGTGTGGTCGCGGTCGCAGTTCAGGACGACGCCGATCTCGCTTTTCAGCTCCAAAAAACTGCGCTTGAACTCGCACGCTTCCGTCACGAAATATTCCCCGCCCTCGCTGTGATAATTTCCGAGGTCGAGGTCCTCTCCGCCGATATGGCAGGTGAACGCCCTCTTCGCCGACTTGAGGATGTGCGCAAGCATGCAGCTCGTCGTCGTCTTTCCGTGGCAACCCGCAACGGAGACGACATGAGAGTACTCTCCCGCGATCGCGCCGAGAAGCTGTGCACGGGCAACGATCCGCTTGCCTTTCCGCCTTGCTCCTTCCAGCTGTCTGTGTTCGGGTAGGATGGCGCCCGTGACGACGACAAGCCCCTCTTCGATCTCTTCCTCTTCTCCGATATGGACGGGAATGCCGTTTTCGCGCAATTTTTGTGTAAAATGGCTTTCCGCCGCGTCACTTCCGCGCACGGAAAAGCCCTTATCCTTCATGCAAAGCGCAAGTGCGCTCATGCTGACGCCGCCGATCCCGATAAAATAGACACCCGAAAAAGACCTGATTTCGGCAAAATTCATGCTCTATCCTATGTTTTAGAGCGAATTTTTGTGTTTTTTTGCTAAAATTAACTAAATTTATTAGATAACTCTTGATGTTTTTAGGAAAATGTGATAACATAATGAGCAGAAAGACATAAGGAGGGAACAACTTATGACGATAGGAGATGTGAGGATACGTCAAGTGCGTCACACCAACGGAAAGCTGCGGGCAGTCGCCTCGATCACAATAGACGGCTGCTTTGTCGTGCACGATATCAGGATCTTCGAGCGCGAAGGGGCATTCTTTGTTGCAATGCCCAGCCGCAAAGCATCTGACGGTAGCTACAAGGATATTGCACACCCATTAAATACAGAGACGCGCGAGTACATCCAGAAGGTCATTCTGGAGAGCTACGAAACATTTCTTAAGGAAAACGGCGACAACGAATTTTCCGACTGAACCCGAAGAGGAGAACGGAATGTTCTCTTCTTTTTTTGCCCTGAAAGGGATTTCAAACAGGTCAAAATAATGGAAATCACGGTTTTTTACAAAGTTTTGTGATAGAATAATGGAACAGATACACGGGGAAACGCCATGATCTTAAACGTCGGACTCAGAACTGATATCGTCAACCATTACAGCGACTGGCTCTTTCGGCGGTTCCGTGAAGGGTTTGTCTATTCACGGAATCCCCTCTTTCCCATGCGTGTCAATTCGTACGATCTGTCGCCCGATGAGATCGACGCCGTCAGTTTTTGTTCAAAAAACTATACACCTGTTATGAGCCGTCTGCATGAGATCACGGACCGTTTCCGCACCTATTTCTTCTATACGGTCACAGCGTATGAAGAGGACCTCGAACCGAACATTCCCCCGATCGAGGAAAGCGTCAGGACATTGAAAGAACTTTCGAAGCTCGTCGGCAGAGAAAAACTCGCATGGCGGTACGATCCCGTCCTTTTGACGTCAAAATATACAGCCGAACGGCATTTTGAGACGTTTGAAAGGCTGTGCGAGGAAATTTCACCCTACGTCTCCAAATGTATTTTTTCCTTTGTCGAGATGTTTGTCTCCATCGAAAAGAACATCAAAGACCTCATTCCGCTCAAGTCGGAAAGCAAACATTTCCTCGCAAGAGGATTCGCGAAGATCGCCGAAAAATATGATCTTCCTCTGCAGATCTGCTGTGCGGAAAACGGCTTTGATGTTTACGGAATCAAACAAGAAGGCTGTCTGACGCTCGAGACGCTCGGCGAAGTGAACAACTGCCGTTTCCGAAGCGTCAAGCACACGGGAAACAAGGCAGGCTGCAGGTGCATCCTCAGCCGCGACATCGGATGGTATGACAGTTGTCCGAGCAAATGTCTCTACTGCAACGCAAACCGCGGTCTCGAGGATGTGCAGGAGAATTTTGAACGCCACGACCCATACTCTCCCCTGCTCATCGGGCATCTGAAAAAGGAGGATACCCTACTCAAGGGTGTTCAGACGAGTTTTCTTCTCCACGACGGAAAGCAGCTCTCTCTGTTTGACATCTGAAACCAAGCCGCCTGCCGATCTGATCGGCAGGCGGCTTGGTAGAATTATTCTTTCACGATCTTTGCAAGGAAAAACCCTTCAAACAGATCTGTCGGGGGGATGCAGAGCGTTCCTTCCATGCTCGGAAGGTGCGGGATCCCCTCAAATGGTGTTACGGGTTCAAGACGGGATCTGCATGAACAGATTCCCCGCTTCACGACTTCCTCGTTCTCCCGTTTCAGAACAGAACAAGTGGAATAGACAAGCTCTCCGCCCTTCTTCAGCAATCGGAGAGCTTTTTTGAGCAGTTTTTCCTGTAAAACGGCACATTTTTCCACAAAGGCGGCGTCGATCCGCGCTTCTCTTCCCTCTGTGACCGTTCCGCTCCCGCTGCACGGCGCATCGAGCAAGATCTTGTCGAACGCAAATGCGTCATCGAGAAGAAGAGTGTCCGTGCAGATCGCCGTGACCCGACCCGCTCCCTGCCGTCCGAGATTGAATTTTAACCGCTGAAAGCGATTTTTGTCCCGTTCGCAGGCAGTGATAAGCGCTTTTCCGTCAGAAAGCGCCAAGAGTTCCGTCGTCTTTCCCCCGGGCGCCGCCGTCATGTCGAGCACGCTCTCCTTCTCCGAGGGTTTCAGATAGAGCGGCGGCAACATCGAGGAAAGACTCTGCAGATAGATCTTGCCTTCTGTGTAAAGCTCTGTGTGCCAAAGATCCTCTTCCCTGACGTCCTTCAGAATGAGCGCGTCCGAGTACCACGGCACCTCTTCAAACGAAAAACCCGCCTTCAAAAGGGCATTCTTCCCCTCTTCGGCGGTAATTTTTAAGGAATTGATGCGGAGCGTCACGGGACGGATGGCAGAATACCCCGCCTCAAAGGTTCCGAGAGCATCTTCACCGTGATCGGCAAGAAGGAGAGAGCGCAGAGCGGCGTTCACTTGATGTTTCCCGCCCATTCGGTAATGGTGCTGTCGGGCGTCACCTGCGTCTTTTCGTTGAACTTGACGTTCAGGATCTGCTCGACCTTCCCCCCGCGGATCGCTTTTTTGAAGTCGCTGGGCGTGTGACCGAGCCAACCGCCGTTCGTGGCGAAGGGATAGACCGTCTTTCCCTTCCAATCGACGGACTTCATAAAGGATTTCACGGCGGGAGCGAACGTGTACCACCAAACGGGCGTCCCGAGCACGATCGTATCGTATTCCGCAATGTTGACGGCAAGCGGATAGAGCTGGGGAACATACCCGCTCTCCACTTCTTTTTTTCCAAGGCTGACGAGGACGTCATAGTCGTCGGGATAGTTCTTGACCGTTCTGATCTCGGCAATGTCGGCATCGATCTGCTTTGCGATCTTCCGCGCGACCGTCCGCGTGTTTCCCCCGAAAGAATAATAGACAACGAGCTTTTTCATGTTCGGTCCCCCGATTTCTCAATAGAATGTTGCAACCTCTTCCGCTTCGGGAAGGGACGCCGTCCTCTCGGCGGTATAGACCTTCAGGACGGGTCCGAGTCCGCCGTAAAGTTTATGGTTTTCGATGTCGATGCGGGCGGTAATGACGAGCCAGTCGTTTGTTCGGACTTCAAGGGACGGATCTCCTTCACAGACGAGACCGCTGTAAGCGATGTCCGCGGCGCAGCAGGTCATGACGAGCCGACCGATGCCGAACGTCCCCGCCTTCATCTTCCGATCGAGCGCGACGATGCCCTTGAGACGGACCGTCTTTCCGTCGTATTTGTCGGGTTCCTCGCGGATGTCACGATAAAAATAGGCGTAGTCCCTGTCCTCGATGTTGATGACAGGTGCTTGGAGATCGTACGGAAGCGGATCCTCGATGTCATCGTATTCCGCCCTTCCGCCGATGTACTCATAGACGATATCGGGACGGCGGGAAGCCGCTCGGACGATCTTGTGGAAGTCCTCTCTCTTCAGCTCGCCCTTGAAACGGTTGAAAACGACCATATCGGCATATTGGATCTTGTCGAACACGAGCTGCCGCATGTTCGTATTGTAGGAGATGAAGGTGTTTGCATCGAAAAAGGTCATCACCTGCGCAATCATCCAACCGTCGGGCATCGCCTCGAAAAACCGATCGAGGAGCATCATCCCGTTCCATTCGACAACGACGCGCTCGGCATTGTTTTCCTTGGCGATCTTGGTGAGATTGGGAACGTTGAGTCCCTCTTCATCCACCTTTACGACGGCATACTTGCGCACGGCAAAGCGGGACGGCGTATACTCCTCTTCCCCGTCCTCGCAGACGAGCAACAGAGTTTTTTCGCCCGAATCGAAGCGTTCGTCCTCGAACGTCTCTTGTATGAATTTGGTCTTGCCTGCATCGAGAAACCCCAAAAACAGGTAGACGGGAACTTCTTTCGGCATGCCTTACCCCAAAAACAATCCCTTGAGCTTCTCTTCGTCGAGCTTGCAACCGATGACGCAGAGCCTTCCCGTGACGGCGGGAGATCCCGTGCGGACATCGGCTTCCCCGGGGACGAAATCGAAATAGATCCAGTTTTCGCCGCCGTTCACATAGCCCTTTGCGCGGAGAACTTGCCCGTAGTCGCCCGAATCGAGCGCATTGAGCGCCTTTTGGAGCATTTCCTGCGAAAAGACCTTTGCGGTCTCCGTCCCCCAGCTCGTGAATATTTCGTCGGCATGATGGTGGTGATGATGTGCATGCCCCTCTTCATCATGATGACAATGTTCATGTTCGTCGTCATCATCGTGATGATGGTGATGGCAATGCTCATGTTCATCATCGTCGTCATCATCATGATGGTGGTGATGATGACATTCGCATTCGGGGTCGTCACACTCCTCTTCGTCGTGTTCATGCGCTTCCGCGGCAAGTTTATCGAGTTCCGCCTTGAGACTGTCCGTCTTTTGCATGGCGAGAAGGATATCTTTCCCGTCGAGTTTGTCCCAATCTGTCGTGATGACGGTGACGGAAGTGTGTTCCTTCAGAAGAGAGACGGCTTCCTCGGTCTTTGTCGGATCGGAAGTGTGAGAAAGGACGATGCAGCTTGCATTTTCCACTTGATCGAGGAAGAATTCCCCGAAATTGCGGAGATAGACCTTGCACTTCTTCGCATCGACGACGGTGCAGAAGGCGTTAAGGGCGCTGTTCGGCACATCGGCGCGGCGGACTGCCTTGATGACGTCGGAAAGTTTCCCGACGCCCGAGGGTTCGATGAGGATACGGTCGGGCGAGAACTGCGCAGCGACCTTTTTCAAGGCTTCGGCAAAATCCCCGACGAGCGAACAGCAGATACAGCCCGAGTTCATCTCGGTGATCTCAATGCCTGCTTCCTTCAAAAATCCGCCGTCGACGCCGATCTCGCCGAACTCATTTTCGATGAGAACGACCTTCTCGCCGCAATATGCCTCTTTGATGAGTTTTTTGATGAGCGTCGTCTTTCCCGCACCCAAAAATCCAGAAAAAATATCAATTTTGATCATGAGAATGCCTCTGTTTGCTTGAAAGCCCCGTTTGAGATCAGAATGCCCAGTTCCCGTCCTTGAAGAGCTGTACTCTCTCTCCGCTCTTTGTGACGCCGACGATCTCGAGATCTTTGCTGCCGATCATGAAATCGACATGGATCGTGCTGTCGTTGATGCCCTTTTCCTTGAGCTGTTCCTTCGTCATGTCCTCAAAGCCTCTCACGCATTCGTTGAAGCCTCTGCCGAGCGCCAAATGGCAGCTTGCATTTTCATCGAAGAGGGTATTGTAGAAGAGAAGCCCCGTATTGTTGATGGGAGAATCATAGGCAATGAGGGCGCATTCGCCGAGCATCTTCGCCCCTTCATCCATCGAGATCATCTTTTCGAGCAGTTCTTGATTCTTCTTTGCCTTGACTTCGACGACCTTGCCGCCCTCAAAGCGAATGGAGAAGTCCTCGATGAGTTCCCCCTGATAGGAAAGCGGCTTTGTGGAGTAGACGACCCCCTCCGCTTCCCCCGCCTTGGGCGAAATGAAGATCTCTTCGCTCGGGATGTTGGGGTTGAAATAGGCGCCGCCGAGAGTCTCTTCCCCGCCTCCGCAGAAATGGCTGCCGTCGATGAGTCCGACTTTGAGATCGGTGCCGTTCTTGGACTTATACTCCAAGGAAACGAGCTTGAGACGGTCGAGATAGTCACACTTCTCGGCAAGTTCATCGTTGTGACGGTGCCAATCCTTCACGGGGTCGGCTCCGTCTGCGCGGGAAGCCGTCAAAATGGCATCCCAGAGACGTTCGACGGCGCTGCTGCCTGTCGGAGCATCGGGGAACACCTTTTTTGCCCACGCCCTCGAGGGGACGGCGGCGATACACCATTGATATTTGTTCTCCATCTCGTCACGGATGGGCTTGATGACCTTGGAACGGGACATGCGGACAGCCGTAAATTTCTCCTGATCAAGTCCCTTGAGACCGTCGGGATCGGCGGATTCAAGGTACAGCATAGCGGGAAGCTGCTCTTTTCTGTATTCGAGCTTTTCGATCTCCCACTTTGCAAAGGATTCCAAGGATTCCTGCTTCTGATATTTATAATGCGTCGTCACGAGAGGCTGGTGGCTCCAATCGACGGTCACTTTTCCCGCGCCCGCGCGGTACAGTTCCTCGACGACCATCTCGACGAACTCGGGTTGGTCGAGTTCCGCCTGCACGACGACCCATTGACCTTTCTTGACGTTGATGCCGGTTTTCGCAAGAAGTTTTGCATATCGTCTGAGCTGCAATTTATTCATCTGAACTATCTCCTTTTTATATTGTTAAAGATTACCTTTTTATTATAACCCTTTTTTTCGCAAAGTCAAACATATCACAAAAAAAGGTGAAAATTGCTTTTCAAATCGCATTTTTCGCCTTTTTACATAGTATTATGCCAGATATAGTACTATGTTCCCTTGCTCTCTTGTACGTTTCAAGTCGAGGACGCGCTGGTTGGAAGAGCCGCGGAATTTCAATCGGATGTCCTTCAGCTCCTCAATGAACGGTCCGTCGACGAGAACATCGATCTCGGAGAGAAGTTCTCTGACCCCCTCTCCGTTGTCCTCCTTGAGCGTCCCGTTTTCATAGGTGTAACCCGTGTAGCACCAAATGTCCTTTTCGGGAAATCTCTCGCGGAATTTTCTGATAAACGGAAGGAGCACGGTCCTGTTTTCGGGTTCGAAGGGATCACCGCCGAGAAGAGACAGTCCCGCGATGTAATCGGGCGCAAGCGCCTCGAGGAGTTCCTCTTCCGTCTCTCCCGTAAAGGGTTTTCCGTACGAAAAATCCCATGCAACGGAATTGAAACACCCCTTGCAATGCCTTCTGCAACCCGAAACAAAGAGGGAGACTCTGACTCCCTCTCCGTTTGCGATATCATATTTTTTGATCTCTGCGTAGTTCATGCGGTTATCCGTTCAGAATGTCCTCAAAGGTGCAGGACCCTCTCTCTGATCTCCTGCGTTCTGCCTTGGTTCCAGAACTGCGTTCCGATATAACCGCACGTGCGGCGGGCAACGTTCATCTTGCTCTGGTCGCGGTTATGGCAATACGGGCATTCCCAGATGTATTTGCCGTCCTCTTCCACCGTGACGATCTCGCCGTCGTATCCGCAAACTTGGCAATAATCGCTCTTTGTATTGAGTTCCGCATACATGATGTTGTCATAGATGAACTGCATCACGGAAAGGACTGCGGGGATATTATCCTGCATGTTGGGAACTTCGACGTAGGAGATCGCACCGCCCGGGGAGAGCTGCTGGAATTCGCTCTCGAACTTCAGCTTGGTGAATGCGTCGATCTGTTCTGTCACGTGAACGTGATAGCTGTTTGTGATATAATTCTTGTCGGTCACGCCGGGGATGATGCCGAATCTCTGCTGAAGCGCCTTGGCGAACTTGTACGTCGTGCTCTCGAGCGGCGTTCCGTAAAGGGAGAAGTCGATATTGTGCATCGCCTTCCATTCCTTGCACTTGTCGTTCATGTGCTGCATGACGGAGAGCGCAAACGGCTTCGCATCGGGATCGGTATGCGATTTTCCCGTCATGTACTTCGTGCATTCATAGAGTCCCGCATAGCCGAGCGAGATCGTGGAATACCCGCCGTACAGGAGTTTATCGATCTTTTCCCCTTTCTTGAGTCTCGCAAGAGCGCCGTACTGCCAAAGAATGGGCGCTGCGTCGGAAAGCGTGCCCTTGAGCCTGTTGTGGCGGCACATCAAAGCCCTGTGGCAGAGTTCGAGCCGTTCGTCGAAGATCTTCCAGAACTTCTCCCGATCGCCGCCCGAGGAGAGCGCAACGTCGACCAGATTGATCGTGACGACGCCCTGATTGAACCTTCCGTAGTACTTCGGCTTGCCGTTTTCGTCAAGATACGGCGTCAGGAAGCTGCGGCAGCCCATACAGGTGTAGCAATGCCCTTCTCCGTTGCGGTCGACCTTGTACTCGAGCATCTTCTTTTCGGAAATATAGTCGGGGACCATGCGCTTTGCCGTGCATTTTGCGGCGAGGCAGGTAAGATACCAATATCTGCTTCCCTCACGGACATTGTCCTCTTCGAGAACATAGATGAGCTTGGGGAAGGCGGGCGTCACCCAAACGCCCGATTCGTTTTTGACGCCTTGGATGCGCTGGTTGAGCGTCTCCTCGATGATCATGGCAAGATCTTCGCGCTCGCGTTCGTTGCGGGCTTCGCCGAGGTACATGAATACGGTCACGAAGGGTGCCTGTCCGTTCGTCGTCAACAGGGTCACGACCTGATACTGAATGGTCTGGATGCCCTTTTTGATCTCCTCGCGGAGCCTCTTTTCGGCAATGCGGTTGATCGTATCTTCCATGACGGCGACATCCGCAAGCTCCTCGGCGACTTCGGCGCGGATCTTACGGCGGCTGATGTCGACAAAGGGAGCAAGGTGCGTCAGGGAGATCGACTGTCCGCCATACTGGTTGGAAGCGACCTGCGCGATGATCTGCGTGGCGATATTGCAAGCTGTGGAGAAAGAATGCGGCTTCTCGATGAACGTCCCCGAGATCACGGTTCCGTTCTGGAGCATGTCCTCAAGGTTGACGAGGTCGCAGTTGTGCATGTGCTGGGCATAGTAGTCCGCATCGTGGAAGTGAATGATCCCCTCCTCGTGCGCTTCGACGACGTCACGGGGAAGCAGGAGCCTGCGGGTCAGATCCTTGCTGACTTCGCCCGCCATATAGTCGCGCTGGACGGAATTGACGGTCGGATTTTTGTTGGAATTTTCCTGCTTGACTTCTTCATTGTTGCATTCGATGAGCGTGAGGATCCGCTCGTCGGTCGTGTTTGCTTTTCTGACGAGGGCACGGGAATAGCGGTAAGTAATGTACTTCCGCGCAACGGCAAACGCCTTTTGGTCCATGATCTGATTCTCGACGAAGTCTTGGATCTCTTCGACGCTGACGGCACGGTTGAGATCCCCCGCCAAAGCGGAGACCTTCTCGGCGATCGTATTGATCTGGTCCTCGGAGAGGCGGTTGTCGACACTCACCTCATTGTTTGCCTTGCGTACGGCGCTGATGATCTTTTGGACGTCGAAGCTGACTTCCGCACCGTTTCTCTTGATGATCTTCATAATTTCTCCTCGTAATTTTTCCCGTGATTTTTCCCCGAAGGGTGAAAAAGCGTTTCCCGCAGGAAACGCTTCTATCATACACGATATTGAAAAAGATGTCAAGTGTTTTGGCACAATATTTAGATAAAAATTTTTGGAGTCACCACTATATCTTGTGGTTTCGTCGGTTTTTGGCGAAATATGCGCATGAAACAAAAGGCGCAAATGTTACACGCTGAAAGCATGAAATTTCGGGTCAGAATTCGCTCACTTTGAGATTGCTCAAGATCTCCTCGTACTTGTCTTTCGTGAAGGAGATCGTGCCGAACGTCGTGACCGCCGCAGTCCCCGCAGCGACGCCCGCGCGGAGAATATCGGGAAGGTCTGCTCCCTGCTGCATCATGTTCGCGACCGCCGCGACCATCGCGTCTCCCGCGCCGACCGTGGAATTGACTGCGACATTGATGCTCTTGCAATAATAGTTCTTTGTGCCGTTCGTCAGGATCGCGCCGTCCCGTCCGAGAGAGAGCAGGACATTCTTTGCTCCCCTGTCGAGCAGCTCCTTGCAGCCCGAGACCATTTCCGTGCGGCTCTTCAATTTTCTGCCGAGCGTATTCTCAAGCTCTTCGAGATTGGGCTTGACGAGATCGACGCCCGCCTCGAGCGCCGCAAAGAGCCGTCCCCCTTCCGTATCGACGATGCGGAGCGATTTGGGATCGACCGAGCGGAACAGTTCGCGGTAGTAGCTGTCGTCGACGCCGCGGGGCAAGCTCCCCGAGATCACGGTGACATCCGCGGATGACGACGAGGACTGGATCATGTGGAGAAGTTCGAGCAGCTTCTCCCCTTCCACCTGCCCGCCGACATCGTTGATCTCGGTGAGCATGGATCGCTTGTCGATACATTTATAGTTCTCGCGGACCCTGCCGCTGTTCCAGACGAACGTGAACCGTACGCCCTCGCGGTCGAGCGCGTCGATGAACATTTGCCCGTTCTCATTGTACATAAAGCCCGTCGCATGCGCTTCTCCGCCCAGTCTTGCGACGCCGATCGCGACATTGAGCGCTTTCCCCGTGAAGGAAAGGGCCTTGGATTTGACCACGTTCACCTTCCCGACGTTCAAAGAATCAAGCTCGATCGTGACGTCAACACTCGGACTCATGCAGACAGTTAAAATCATTTCATACTCCTTGGCGGGATCTCCCCCCTTTGAAGGTCGCGCCGATTATTTTTTACATGGAGATCATCTGAAGGGTCTCATAGAGTTCGTAATTGAACTTCTTCTTCATGGAGACGGCTTCGATGATATCCATATCGATGATCTCGTTCTTGTGGATGCCGACGACACGGTTGCCGATCCCGTCCTTCAACAGGCGGACAGCCTTGTTCCCGAACTGCGCGGCAAGCATTCTGTCCGCCATGGAGGGCGAACCGCCGCGCTGGATGTGCCCGATGGTCGTAGCCCGTACGGAATAGGTCGTGATCTCCTGCAATTTCTTTGCGAAGGCTTCCGCCGTGACGGCGCCCTCCGCAACGACGATGATGTTGGAGCGCTTGCCGTTCGCGCGGGAGCGGTTGATCCGCATGACGATGTCCTCGAGGTCATAGGCGATCTCGGGGACGACGATGATCTCCGCGCCCGACGTGATGCCCGCATAGAGAGCGATGTCGCCGCAGTGGCGCCCCATGACTTCCACGACGGAAATGCGTTCGTGCGAATTCATGGTGTCACGCAGTTTATTGATGATCTCGAGACAGGTATTGACCGCCGTATCGAAGCCGAGCGTATAGTCGGTATACTGCAGGTCGTTGTCGATGGTCCCGGGGATGCCGATGGTCGGAATGCCGTAGTCCTCGGTGAGGCACTTTGCGCCGCGGAAACTTCCGTCGCCGCCGATGACGACAAGCCCTTCGATCCCGTGCTTTTCCAGCGTGGCGACCGCCTGCTTCTGCCCTTCGACCGTGAGCATCTCGAGACATCTTGCCGTGCGGAGCACAGTCCCCCCTCTCTGAACGATGTCGGAGACGGACCGCATCTCCATCTGCCGCATGCTGTCCTCGATGAGACCCGCATAGCCGCGTTCGATACCAAAGACTTCCATGCCGAAATAGATGGCTGTACGGACGACCGCGCGGATCGCCGCATTCATGCCCGGGGCATCGCCGCCGCTGGTAAGTAAACCTATCCTCTTCATATCCAACCTCCGTATTCCGAGACCTATTATAACACACCCTTCCCAAAAAAGAAAGAGGTTTGAAAAATTCTTTTTCGATATTTTTCAGACGATCTTGACGCAAGGGTCGGGCAGGAACATCCGGATTTCCGCAAGCAAAGCCCGCGAGAGGCGGACGTTGTATTCATACCGTTTCCCGCCGTGAAGGATCTTCGCCTTTGTTCCGCCCTGATAGCCCTCGAGCGTCTCGATGAGTTCGTCGAAATCTTCATCGGTGATCGCCCTCGCATCCAGCCAGAGGACTTCGGGCGTGAGGACGGGTTCGTTCGCTTTCGTCTCCTCTTCGCCGTCCGACGAGAGCGATTCGAGCGTATCGATGATGACGACGGGCGCCTTTTCGGAGGGAATATCGATCTTTCCCTTGATGCGGACGACGGCGTCCTGCTTGATGACGGAACGCGTCCTGTCATAGATCTTCGGGAAGGCAAGGCATTCGACGGAGCCGTACAGGTCCTCCACGGTGATGAACGCCATGAATCCGCCCGACTTCGTGCTGATCTTCTTGACTGTCGAGATGATCCCGCCCATCACGACAGGATCGCCCGCCTTGACGAGGTTATATGTCCTGTCATGCGTCTCTTCGTCCTCTTCGAAGTCGGTGAGCATGCCCGTGTTGAAGGTGCAGTCGCGGAATCTGTCCGCATACTTTTCGAAGGGATGCCCGCTGACGTACACGCCGAGAATGGATTTCTCCTTGGAGAGTAATTCTTCCTTCTCCCATTCGGGAATGTCGGGATAGTTCGCCTTGGGAGTCTCCTCGGAGAGGATATCGCCGAACAGGGACATCTGCATGCTGTTCTTCTGCTTTTCGATGCTCTGCATCCTGCGCATGAGGTCCTCATACACCGCTGTGTACTGCGAGCGGAAATGCCCCATGCTGTCGAAGGCTCCGCCGAGAATGAGCGCTTCGACCATCTTTTTGTTGACAAAGGAAATGCAGCGCATGAGGAAATCGGAGAAGTCGGCAAACGCCCCGTTCTTCTTGCGTTCCTCGACGACGCTCTCCATTGCCGAAATGCCGACGCCGCGCAGCGCACAGAGTCCTATGCGGATCCCGTCCCCTTCCACGGCAAAATATGCCTTGGAACGGTTGACGTCGGGCGGAAGGATGCGGATATTCTTCTCCTTCATGTAGACGATATACTTTGCGATCTCGTCGATCTTGGAGATGCGGTTGTTGAGAACGCCCGCAAGGAATTCCTTGGGATAGTACTTTTTCAGATACGCCGTCTGGTAGGTGACGACGGCGTATGCCGCCGCATGGGACTTGTTGAAGGCGTAGGACGCAAAGCTCTCCATCTGCGCGAACAGTTCCGCGGCGGTCTCGGGCGGAATGCCGTGCGACTGGCAACCCGTGATGTTTCCGTAGACGGGATCCCCGTTCTCATCGTGCCCCACGACCTTGTCCGTATCGCCGTAGATGAATTTTTCCTTTTGCGCCATCAGCTCGTTGAGGTGCTTTTTCGCCATGGCGCGGCGAACAAGGTCCGCCTGTCCCAGAGAGTAGCCCGCAAGATTCTGGAAGATCTGCATGACCTGCTCCTGATAGATGATGACGCCGTACGTCTTTTCGAGAATGGGTCTCAAGAGGGGCGTGAGATACTTGATCTTGTCTGGTTCCGCCCTGTTTTTCAGATAGTCGGGAATGAAGTCCATGGGACCGGGGCGATAGAGGGAGATCCCTGCGATGAGATCCTCGAGGCAGGTCGGGTGGAGCTGTTTCATGAACCGCTTCATCCCCCCTTGCTCGAGTTGGAACACTGCGTCCGTGTCCCCTTCGGAGATCAGGTCGTATGCCCCCTCGTCGTCGCAGTTCTGCCCGAACTCGATATGTACCCCATAGTCCTCATAGATATAGTCGAGGGTCTTTTTGATGTCCGTCAGCGTCGTAAGGGCGAGGAAATCCATTTTCAGCATCCCGATGGACTCGACTTCCTTCATGTCGAACTGGGTCGTGATGTCCTCGCCGTTCCGCGAAAGCGGAACATTGTCGGCGATCTTCTTTCTGCAGATGACGACGCCCGCCGCGTGCATGGACGTGTTCCGCGGCATGCCTTCCAGTTTGAGTCCCATATCGATGACGCGCTTCAGCGTCTCGTCCGACTCATAGATCTCCACGAATTCGGGGTTTCGTTTCCCGATTTGATCGTCGAGCTTCTTCTTGGCTTCGTCGAGCTTGCCTTCAAGGTCGGCAAGCTTCATTTTCTCCTCATCCGTCGTGACTTCCGTGCCGCGCATGGCGCCGAGTGCCGTCTCCGCATCGGCGACCTTACTCCTTCTGCTCTCGATGTCAAGCCCCAAAAGTTCACGGATCGTCGACTTGCCGTCCATGAGTTTCGTCACTCTGTCGGTGTCCGAATAGGGCACCCGCATGACCCTGCCGACGTCCTTGATGACGGCACGGGACGCAAGAGTTCCGAATGTGACGATCTGTGCGACGTTTTCGGGATGATAGCGCTTTCTGACATATTCGATCGTCTCCCCGCGCCGCTCCGTACAGAAATCGACGTCAAAGTCGGGCATGGAGACACGGTCGGGGTTCAAAAACCGCTCGAAGAGCAAGTCATAGCGGAGCGGATCGACGTTGGTGATGCCGATCGCATAGGCGACGATGCTGCCGACGCCCGATCCTCTCCCCGGTCCGACGGGGATATCGTGCGACTTTGACCAGTTGATATAGTCCCAAACGATGAGGAAGTAATCGGCAAACCCCATCTTGATGATCACAGACAGTTCGTATTCCGCTCTCTTCTTGATCTCATCCGTAAGATCGGGGTAGCGCTTTGGAAGTCCTTCCCATGTCAAACGGGTCAGATATTCGGGGGACGGCGTGCCGTCGTCTGCCGTATAGAGCGGAATGAGCGTCTTGTCGTAGACGGGAGACCCGTCATCCTTCAAATTGAACGGCGTGTCGATCTCGGAGACCTTGTCGGCGATGACGCGGGTATTGGCGATCGCCTCGGGAAGATCGGGAAAGACAGCTGCCATTTCGTCTCCCGATTTCATGTAGAACTCGTGCGTCTGCATCTTCATCCGCGTGGGATCGTCGAGCGTCCGCTTCGTCTGAATACACATCAAGACGTCCTGCATTTCCCAATCGTCCTTTTTGAGATAGTGGACGTCGTTGGTCGCAACGAGCTGGGCGCCGATCTCCCGCGCGATGCGGATGAGGTCGGGCAGGATCTGCTTCTGTTCGGGAATGCCGTGGTCCTGTATTTCGATATAAAAATCTTCTCCGAACAGGCTCTGCAGATAGAGAGCGAACTCCTTTGCCTTCTCGTATTCCCCCGCCATCAAAAGCTTGGGAATGCGTCCCGCAAGGCAGGCGGAAAGGCAGATGACCCCTTCGGTATGCTCCTTCAGGACTTGATAGTCGATGCGCGGACGGTAATAGTAGCCATCCACAAAGGCGAGGGAATCGAGCTGCACGAGGTTGATATACCCCGCCTTATTTTTGGCGAGAAGAATGAGGTGGTCCGCCTTTTGATCGATGTGTTCCCGATAGTCGTCGACGACATAAAATTCGCAGCCGATGATCGCCTTGATTTTGTTTTTCTTGCATTTTTCTGCAAATTTCAGGGAGCAGTACATGTTCCCGTGATCGGTCACGGCAACGGCGGAGATATTGTTCTCCTTGCAGTGGCGGACAAGATCATCCACCTTCACGGCTCCGTCGAGGAGGCTGTATTCGGTATGCAGATGAAGGTGTACGAAATCGGTCACGGTCGTTCTCCTTTGAGGGACATCAATTTATTCAGGCGGCGCTGCAGGGAACTCTTGGAGATCCCGAGGTAGTCCGCAAGTTCTGTATAGGTGAAGGTAGGGTTTTCGATCCGCGCCTTCAGCGTCTCTTTGAGTTGTGCGGAAAGCGCAATGAGATCGCCTTCCGTCAAGGCAGCGAGCGCACGGACCTGTCTGGCGCTTGCCGTCAGAGATCGGTCGACATTGCCCGCCATACAGTTCTCGAGACGGTTGCGGTTATTGTTCTCATCGCGGGCGGCGGCAGTTCTCTCGAGCGTGCGGAAGGAATTGTCCGCTCCGAGCACCGAAAGGAAATCTCCGATCCCCTCTCTGTTCTTACAATATATAACATGCCTGTCCGCACGTTCGACGATCCCGCCGAGCAGGTGGAATCTGTCCGACACGTCCATGAAGAGTTCGGCATCGCGAAGGGACGGAAAGACAAATTCGAGATGATACCCCGTCTTGTTCTCTCCGCGGGGCAAAATACAGCTTCCCCCGCCCAAAAATGCCCCCTTCAGGAAGGCAAGGGCGGTCTCGTCCGTGTCGACGGGTTGCGAATAGATCTCCTCCGCCCGTCCTTTTGCCCCCGTTCCCGTGTGCGAGAACGTGAGCTTGTCCCGTCCGTGTTTCGGATCGCGCACGGCTTCCGTCAGCGTCATCCTGACGCCGAAACAGCTCTCCGCAATGCCAATAATATATGCCGCAACGGACTCATTCTCGCTTACAAAGGAAAAGCCATCTCCGCTTTCCTCTCCGCTCGTCATGAGGACGGCTTTGAGGAGCGCAAGGCGGCATTCCCTCTGTTCGGGAACGGTCTTTACGAGTTCGCGCTTGATTTCCGTGGTAAAGCTCATATCTTAAAGGTGTTCTTTGAACGCCGCAAAGCGGAAGGACGGAAGTCTGCCGTCGATGTTGTCGATCAGATCGAGCGGGACCCCCACGCGCCTGATCTGTTCCTCGGCGAGAAGGGTGTCTCCGATCCTGTCGACACTGTGCGCATCCGAGTTGATGACGAACCGCACGCCTGTTTGGACCACTTTGTCGAGTTCTTCATCGGTGAGATGCTGTTTTTTGGAGCTGATCTCGAGATACGTTCCGTAGTCGCGGCAGCATTTTGCGACCTCGACGGCGTCAGCAAAGCATTGGAAGTTCAGGTGCGTCAGAATGTCGATCGGATTCTTCTCGATACATTTGATATAGGCTTGCGTCGTGTATCGGATGAGCTTTTGGGACGGTTTGATGTGGAGCTGCGTGTCCCACCAACCGCGCCAGCCGATCTTTCTGTCTGCAAATGTCTCATACTTCGCCATGACGTGCACGCCCATGAGAAAGATATCGAATACACTGTAGTCCTCTTCGGTGAAGTCGGTAAGTCCCGAGATCCCCCTCAAATTGCATTCCATGCCGACAAGGACTTTGATCCCCGTCTCCTTCTCCGCCTCGCGGCAATCGCGCACGAGAGAGGGAACTTCCTTTCTCTTCACGCCGAAAACGACGTGTGAAAAGCCGTGATCGGTGATCGCGACGGCGGAAAGTCCGAGTTCCTTCGCACGGACGGCATTCTCCATGACCGTATTCTTTCCGTGCGAATACGGCGTATGCGTATGATAATCAGCAGTGAGTTTCATAAAGACTCCGTAAAATTACAGCCTATGTAGATCGGTGAAAGGTCAACCGCCTGATCTCTTCCTTGAGAAGGATCCCCGTCTTTTTGAGTACGGTCGCCTTCACGGTATCGATGAGGTTGGAAACATCGTCCGAGATCCCCCCATCATTGATGATAAAATTCGCATGCTTCGGGGAGACGAACGCCCCGCCGCATTGCAGTCCCTTGAGTCCGCATCGCTCGATGAGTTCGCCCGCACCGCACCCTTTCGGGTTGACAAAGACGCAGCCCATGCTCCTTCCCTTGGGAAGAGAAGCCCTTTTTGCAAGAAAATCTTGGGTCTTTGCGGCGATCTTTTCGCGGGACGAAGGCTCGGCACGAAAGACGGCTCCGACGACAAAGATATCTTCCCCGAAGGCGCTCGACTTTTCGCCGAATGCACAAGCCTCGTGCGAAAACACCTCGATCCGCCCTTTTCTTACGGCGAGGACGCGCAAGATCACGTCGGAAATGTGCCTTTCCTTCACGCCCGCATTCATCACGCAGGCGCCACCGACCGTCATCGGAATGCCGACGAAAGGTTCCAATCCGCCGATCTGCTGTTCGAGCGCAAAGCGAAGGAGCGCACCGCCCGTCACGCCCGCTCCCGCGTAGAGCGTCGTCCCGTCCGAGACCAGTCCTTTCAGCATGTCCGTACGCATGAGGACGGCGTCCTGCTCGCCCTCGGGCGGAAGCGTGTTCGCCCCGGCGCCGAGCACGGCGTACGGAATGTGTTCCCTCTGCAGAAAGCTCCAGACCTCGGCAGCCTCTTCCGCATCGGAGGGGGAAACGGACAAGGAGACGGATCCGCCGCAGCCGATCGTCGTCGAGCGGGACAGGGAAAAGTTCCTTTCCGTCTTCAAGAAGGGAAACCTTTCCCTGAAAAGCGCATAGACACCCAATTTATTTTCTCCTTTATTTTACCATATTCTTTATGACTTTTCAACGGGATTTCAGATATTTTTCAAGAAAATTTGCCTCTCTTCCCGCACGGGCGAGCGAGGCAAGCTCCTTTCTCGCTTCCGCAGAGGCAAAGACGCTCAAAGTCAATGAAGCCGAGCCTTCCGCGGGAGAGAACATGCCGATCTCCTTGAGAGAACCTCTTGTCTCTTCGGACAACAGCGCCTCGACAAGAGGCAGGCAAAGCTCCCTTTTCTCCCTTGAAAGCACGGAAACGTACTGGTAGAGGTCATCATACTCCGAAAGTTCTTCCCGATAGACCGTGACCTCTCTTGCCTGAAACCGACAGACGTCCCGCTGCGTTCCCAAAAGATAGCAGAATTCCCCGTTCAGGAATCTGATATAGGCTTCTTCCGAGGGAAGTTCCTCTCCCTCGATCCCATCGAGCTTCGCCGCAAGGACAGAAAGATTTTCCCCGCCGCAGGAGATCGCCGTCCTGCCCTCTTCCGAAAAGTCGTCGGAGAGGGAGAAACGGTAGTATTTCCCCATGCACCACGGGACGGCAAGACATTTTCCGCCAAGCTCCCCGCCCCAAGAAGGCTTTGAAAGATCGATCGCACGCTCGGCGATCCCGTCCGTTCCGATCCCGAAGGAGATCATGTCGGGGCAGACGCCCCGCGAAAAAGCCTCTTTCACCCCTTCGGCGGTATAGTTCAAAATATAGTAATAGACGCCTTCCGAGGCAGTTTTTCGCGCGATCTTGCTCAAAAAAGATGTCCGCGACCCCTTTCCGCCCTCAAATGTATCCACATTCCAGACTTCTACGATCGAAGGTGAAACAGCTTTCCTCTCCTCGTTCTTTTTCGGAAGGAACAAGAGCAATGCGATCACCACAGCGATGAGCAGAAACGGTACGGTCTTTCTTACGATCCCTTTCATATATAATATTGTATTAAAGGGAATGTCCGTACATGCAAGAAGGGACGCCGTAGCGTCCCCTCTGCGCCTCTGCCGCGCACGCGTGTCCGCGGCAGAGGCTCTATTTCAAAGCGATACCGCTTGAAAATAGATTGTGTCACAGACACGCAATTATGCAATTAACCCTTGCGATCTTCGAAGCTGTCACAGCAAGTGCAACGTTCCGCATTGCAGGCATTGCCGACGTGGATCTTCGCAAGTTCGCATGCCATTCCGTCACGGTTGAATTTGCATTCGGTGACGCCGCACGACACACCGCAGTTGATCGTATGTTCCATAGCACCCTCCTTATGAAGAGTATGCGCATCGGTTTGAAAAATATCGGAGATGATATTGACAAAAGGCGGAAAAGATTGTAAAATAGAAAAAAAGGAGCGTGACAGTATGAAAGTGATCCTCAAAGAAGACATAAAGGGAACGGGCAAACGGGGCGACGTCATCGAGGTCTCGGACGGATACGCAAGAAATTTCCTCATCAAAAAAGGGCTTGCGGAAGCGGCGACCCCTGCCGCCATCAACGAAATGAAGCAAAAAAAGACCTCGGAGGACTTCCACAAGGCAGAAAATGTCAAAGCTTTGAAGGAACTTGCCGCCCAGATCAGCGGAACAGGACTGACCCTCGCGATCCGCGCGGGCGAAAACGGAAAGACATTCGGGTCCGTAACGACGCAGCACATCGCCTCGGCGCTCGCGGAACTCGGGTTTGATGTCGACAAGAAAAAAGTCCTTCTGAAGGATCCGATCAAATCTGTCGGTACCTATGATGTCGAAGTCCGCCTCATGGAAGGCGTTCTCTCCAAGATCAAAGTCAACGTCGTCGCACAATAAAAAAGCTCAAACAAATTTTAAGGTCGTCTGAAAAACAGACGACCTGATTTTTTGTCAAAATATTATGTCTGACATAATACTATGCAAAAGTATGATTTTTAATGGGAATTTGTCCAAAATCTGCTCTCAAGGGATCTTTTTGGGCGTTTCGGAGACAAATTCTTTCAAAAGTTCCGTCCCCTTTTCGAGGGGAATGTTGACGCCCGCGCCGCCGACGCATCCCCCGAGGCATGCCATTCCCTCAAGAAGATACCCGTCGCGCTTTCCGTATTTGGCGAGCAGGAGAAGCCGTCTGCACGCCAAAAGCCCCTCTGCGCTGTCGACTTTGAACTCGACATCGGGATAGAGTGTCTTGAGGCACGCCTTGACGGCTCCCGAGACGCCGCCCGCTGCGCCGTATCCTCTCCCCGCGGCAGTCGCGCCTTCAAACTGCATTTCATCGCAATTTTCGGGTTCGATGCCCTTCGCCTCGAAGATCGCCGAGAGTTCTTCGAACGTGATGACAAAGTCGACGTCCGAACGCACCTTTTCATCGATCGCTTCCAGCTTTTTTGCGGCGCACGGACCGATAAAGACGACTTTTGCCGACGGATGTTCTCTCTTGATCATCCGTGCCGTCGTCACCATCGGCGTCAACGTCTCGGAGATCCCCTCGGAAAGCGTGGGGAATTCCCTCTCCGCAAGCATGATCCACGAGGGACAACAGGAAGTCATCATGAACGGATGATCTCCCGAGGCGATCTTGCGGGCATATTTTTCGGCTTCGGCGTTTGCGCCGATGTCTGCCCCCGCGGCGACTTCGTAAACGGAAGAAAATCCGAGTTCCTTGAGCGCGGAGAACAATTTTCCGAGCGACACATTCTGCCCGAACTGCCCCACGCCAGACGGAGCGACTTCCGCCGCAATCTCATCCCCCGCCTTGATCGCGTTGATGAGCTGAAAGATCTGTGATTTGTCAACGATCGCGCCGAACGGGCAATAGACCATACACTGTCCGCAGGCGACGCATTTTTCGGGATCGATGTAAGCCCGTCCGAGCCTGTCCGTCGAAATCGCATTCATTCCGCAATGCACGGCGCAGGGACGGACCCTGTGCACGACTGCCTCGTAAGGGCATGCGTTCTTACACTTCCCGCACCGCATACATTTCTCCTGATCGATGACGGCGCGTCTGTCCCCGTCGACGGTGATCGCGTGATTGGGACAGGCGTGGATACAGTAGCGGGCGATGCACTTTCTGCAAAGATCGCTGACTTCGTAGCGATCCTCTTCACACTTGTCGCATGCCGAGGGAATGACCTGCATGAGCGGCGGCCCATAGTATTTCTCGGAAATATTGCTCTTGTCGAAGCCGCTCGTCAGATGGGACGGCGAATCCTGCGGATTGAGCGACATCCCGATCGCAAGGCGGACACGGTCGGACGCGATGGAACGCTCACGGTAAATGCTCTCGCGATACCTCGGCTCGTCCGTCGGTGCGAGTTTATAGGGAATGGACTCCAGATCGTTGATGATGTCATCCGAAAAGAATGCCGCCTTGGCAACTTCGACAAAGACTTTGTGCCGCAGTTCAAAGGATGAACTTTGAAATTTGATCATGTTCTGTTTTTCCGCCCATAGTAGGCATTCAGGTACATTTCTTTGATCTCGGACATGAGCGGGTAGCGGGGATTGGCGCCCGTGCATTGATCGTCGAAGGCGTCCTCGGTCATTTGGTCGAGCTTTTCGAGGAATTCTTCCTCGGTGTATTTCCCGTCAAGGGCTTCCTTGATCGTCATGGGCTGACCGATCTCCGCCATGAGTTCGCGGAGTTTCTTGATGAACTCCTCAACGACCGCCTCGTCCGTCTTTCCCGTACAGCCTACATAGCGAGCCGCATCCGCATACCGAGCAAGCGCCTGCGGATAGGCATACTGCGGGAACGTCCCCATCTTTGCGGGCGCTTCCGAGCTGTTGAATCGGATCACTTCCTCGAGCATGAGCGAGTTCGCCATCCCGTGTGCGATGTGGAAATAGGACCCGAGCTTGTGCGCCATCGAGTGGCAAACGCCGAGGAAGGCATTTGCAAACGCCATTCCCGCCATTGTCGCGGCATTGGCGACTTTTTCTCTCGCTTCGGGGTCGGCTGCCCCGTTTTTATATGCGGAAGGAAGGTAGGTAAAGAGCAGGCGGAGAGCTTCCTTTGCGATGCCGTTCGTGAAATCCGTCGCCATCACGGAAGCGATCGCCTCGAGCGCATGGCTGACGGCGTCGATCCCCGAGCAGGACGTCAACCCCTTTGGAATATCCATCATGAGGTCGGCATCAACGATCGCCATATCGGGCAACAATTCATAGTCTGCGAGCGGATACTTTGTCCCCGTCGTCTCATCGGTGATGACGGCAAACGGCGTCACTTCGCTGCCCGTCCCCGCTGTCGTCGGAATGGCAACGAACAGCGCCTTGTCTCCCATGTGCGGGAAGGAATAGACACGCTTTCTGATGTCGGAGAACCGCATCGCCATGCCCTCGAAGTCCACTTCGGGATGTTCATACATGACCCACATGATCTTGGCGGCGTCCATGGGCGAACCTCCGCCGACCGCAATGATGACGTCGGGAGAGAAGCTCTTCATCCTCTCAAGCCCCTTTTTTGCACAGGCGAGCGTGGGGTCGGGAGTGACTTCGAAGAAGGTCTCGTGTTCGATCCCCTCTTCGTGCAAGATCTCATTGATCCTTGCCGTGAACCCGCTGTCATACAAAAATTGATCGGTGACGATGAAGGCACGCTTCTTGTGATAGACTTCCGCGCCGAGTTCTTTGAGCGCAACGCCCAGACAGCCGCGCTTGAAATAGACTTTATCGGGCGCTCTGAACCAAAGCATATTTTCTCTCCTCTCTGCAACCGTTTTGATTTGAATGAGATGTTTGACGCCGACATTCTCCGAAACAGAGTTTCCGCCCCACGATCCGCAGCCGAGGGTAAGGGACGGCGGGAATTTGAAATTGTACAGATCGCCGATCCCACCGTGCGAGGAAGGCGTGTTGACGACGATCCTGCAGGTGCGCATGACACTGCGGAATTTCTCGAGCTTTTCCTTCCCTTCCCGTACGTTGAGGTAGATGGAAGAAGTGTGCCCGAGACCGCCGTCGCGGATGAGTCTGTCCGCCTTCGCGACCGCGTCGTCAAAGCTCTCCGCTCTGTACATCGCAAGCACGGGAGAAAGTTTCTCATGCGCAAACGGTTCGGAAAGATCGACGCTCTCCACCTCGCCGACGAGCACCTTGCTCCCCTTCGGCGATTCAAACCCCGAAAGGCGGGCGATCGTCTCGGCAGATTGTCCGACGATCCTCGAATTCAGACCGCCGTTGACGAACATCGTCTCCCTGACCTTTTCTGTCTCTTCGGGCGTCATGAAATATGCGCCGCGCTTCTGCATCTCCGCCTTGAAGGCGTCATAGATATCCTTGAGGACGATGACCGACTGCTCGGATGCGCAGATCATGCCGTTGTCGAAGGTCTTGGAATGCAAGATCGAGGATGCGGCAAGACGGATGTCTGCCGTCGAATCGATCACGGCGGGCGTATTGCCCGCCCCGACGCCGAGCGCGGGTTTTCCCGACGAATACGCCGCCTTCACCATCCCCGGACCGCCTGTCGCGAGGATCATGTCCGACTCCCGCATGATCATGGCAGAGAGCGGAACGTTGGGACGGTCGATCCATCCGATAATGTCCTCGGGTGCCCCCGCCTTGACCGCCGCTTCGAGGACGATCCGAGCCGCTTCGATGGTCGAACGCGTCGCACGGGGATGCGGCGAGATGATGAGACCGTTCCTCGTCTTTAAGGAGATCAAACACTTGAAAATGGCGGTGGAAGTCGGGTTGGTCGTGGGGATCACAGCCGCAAGTACGCCGATCGGCTCCGCGATGCGCGTAATGCCGAATCCCTCATCGTGTTCCAGAACGCCGCAGGTCTTTGTGTCCTTGTAGGCGTGATAGATGTATTCCGAGGCATAATGGTTTTTGATGACCTTATCCTCGACGATCCCCATTCCCGTCTCCTCTACCGCGAGTTTCGCAAGCTTGATCCGCGCCTTGTTCGCAGCCATTGCCGCTTCAAAGAAAATCTTATCGACCTGTTCCTGCGTGTAGGTCGAGTAGATCTCCTGCGCAGCGCGGACTCTTGTGAGAAGATTTTTCAACGAATCTTCATCGTTTACAATGAAATCCTTCATACAGCCTCCGAATCGATCTTGTTTCAATTATATCAATGATTCCCAAAATTGTCAATATCCACAACAAATTCTTCGAAAACATTCTACAGGTCTTGTAGCAAGTCAAATACTCAAAATATTTGAAAATGATGTCAAAAAAAGGGGCTTCCGCTCCACGAAAGCCGCTTTTTTGTATGTTTTCGAGATGACAAGCGAGGATCAATCGTCGAGGAGATGTAGCTGACGTTCGATCTTTTCCTTCATGTCGAGATACTTGTCCTTCTTCGCCCTCTCGTCGTCGACGAGCTTCTTGGGCGCCTTTGAGACGAAATTTTTATTGAGGAGTTTCCCGTCGGCGCGGGCGATCTCACCCACGACGCGCTCGAGTTCCTTGGAGAGCCGTGCCTTTTCCTTTTCAATATCGACAAGTTCCCCGAGCGGAATGAACAGATGTCCGACTTCGCAGACATGCGAGAGTGTTTTCCCGCCCGCGGCGTCGCCGTTTTCGATGAAATCGATCTCGCTCGCGCCCGCAAGACGGAGAATGGACTGTTTGTTGACGCTGACGAGCCTCTTTTGATCGGTGACAAGATAGAGATGGACCTTTCTCGAAGGCGGGCAGTTGACATCCACCTTCATGGCGCGGACCGTCTTGATGAGGTCGATGATCCCCTCAAAGGTCTTGGCTTCTTTCTTATAGGATAGCTTCGTATTGTAGCGGGGGTAGTCCTCGGAGATGATATTCCCCCTCTCGCCCGGCAGGAAGCTCCAGATCTCTTCCGTGACGAACGGAATGAACGGGTGAAGGAGCTTCAATGTGTTTTCGAGCACAAAGACGAGGACGCCGAGGGCGGACTTCTTTTTCTCCGCGTCGCCGCCGTAGAGAGCGGGCTTGGAGAGTTCAATATACCAATCGCAGAAGTCGCTCCACGCAAAATCGATGAGCTTATCCGCCGCAATGCCGAGATCGTACTTTTGCAGGGAGAGCGTCACCTCGCGGATGGTCGCCATGAGGCGGGAAATGATCCACCTGTCGGCGGGCTGGAGACGGATCTGCGCAAGAGACGGCACCTCGCAGTCCACATTCATGAGCACAAAACGGGAAGCGTTCCAGATCTTGTTGATGAAATTGCGGGAAGCTTCCACCTTCGTCTCGGTGAAGCGTGTGTCATTCCCGGGGGCAACGCCCGTGACGAGCGAAAGCCTCAAGGAGTCCGCGCCGTACTTTTCGATGACTTCCAGGGGATCGACGCCGTTGCCGAGCGACTTTGACATCTTTCTCCCCTGTTCGTCGCGGACGAGTCCGTGAATGAGGACGTCGTGGAAGGGAACTTTTTCGGTATATTCGATCCCCGAGAACATCATGCGCATGACCCAGAACGGAATGATGTCGTATCCCGTTACGAGCACGTCTGTCGGATAGAAATAGTTGAATTCGGGGGTCTTTTCGGGCCAACCGAGCGTGGAGAAGGGCCAGAGCGCGGAGGAAAACCAAGTATCAAGGCAGTCGTCATCCTGTTTGAGGTCATGGCTCCCGCACACGGGACAGACTACGGGATCCTCTCTCGAGCAGATCGTCTCCCCGCATTTACAGTACCAGACGGGAATGCGGTGTCCCCACCAGAGCTGACGGGAGATGCACCAGTCGCGGATGTTTTCTAACCAGTTGAAGTAAATTTTTGCGAAACGGTCGGGAACGAACTTTGTCTTGTTCTTGACAACGGCGTCGATGGCGGGCTTTGCGAGCGGTGCCATCTTGACGAACCATTGCTTCGAGACGATCGGCTCCACCGTCGCATGGCATCTGTGACAATGCCCGACGTTGTGCGTGTGCGGCTCCACCTTGACGAGAAGTCCCGACTCTTTTATCTTTTCGACGATGCGCTTTCTCGCCTCATACCTGTCGAGACCCGCAAATTCGCCGCAAAGGTCGTTCATCGTACCGTCGTCGTTCATGACGTTGATCATGGGAAGATCGTGCCGCAAGCCCACCTCGAAGTCATTGGGATCGTGCGCGGGCGTGATCTTCACGGCGCCCGTCCCGAATGCGGGATCGACGTATTCATCCGCGACGACGGGGATCTTTCTGCCCATCAGCGGGAGAATCAACGTTTTCCCGACAAACTTCTTGTAACGTTCATCGGAAGGATTGACTGCGACCGCGGTATCCCCGAGCATCGTCTCGGGACGGGTCGTTGCGATGACGATTTTCTCGTCGGAACCTTCCACGGGATATGCGAAATGCCAAAAGAAGCCCGCATCCTCGGTATGTTCCACTTCCTCATCGGAAAGAGCGGTCTGACAGTCGGGGCAGCGGTTGATGATGCGGCTCCCGCGGTAGATGAGTCCCTTTTCATAGAGACGGCAGAACGCCTCGCGCACCGCCTTAGAGCACCGTTCGTCGAGCGTAAAGGCGAGACGGGACCAATCGCAGGAGCAGCCGAGTTTTTTCAGCTGTCCGACGATCGCGCCGCCGTACCGATCCTTCCACGCCCACGCACGGCGCAAAAATTCTTCCCTTCCGAGGGATTCTTTGCTTGTCCCCTCTTCGCGAAGCTTTTCGACGATCTTATGCTCTGTCGCAAGCGAAGCGTGGTCTGTTCCCGGGAGCCACAGGGCGGAATAGCCCTGCATGCGCTTGAACCGTATGACGATGTCCTGCATCGTCTCGTCCATGGCGTGTCCCATATGGAGCTTCCCCGTGATGTTGGGGGGCGGCATCATGACGGTGAAGGGGATCTTGGAAGGGTCCACTTCGGCGCGGAAGCAGTTCTCTTCCGTCCATTTTTCATAGATCCTGTCCTCAAAGTCCTTCGGATCGTACGTTGTCTGCATTTCTTTCATAGGAATACCCGAACATTTCGTTTCACAGAAAAAAGTGAACATCAATTATTATATCCCTTTTTTTCACCTTTGTCAACAAAAGTCAGCATTGCATACAATGTATTATCCTAAATTTTACGGAGCGAATTATGAAAAAAATTTTTGCGACTCTCGGAGCGGCGCTCTTTGCCCTCCTTCCCCTCTCCGCTTGCGGCGGGGAACAGAACGACGGACTTACCAAGATCCGTCTCAATGAAGTGACTCATTCCGTGTTCTATGCTCCCATGTACATTGCCGATTCCCTCGGCTACTTCGAGGAAGAAGGCATCAAACTCGAGCTTACGAACGGCGGCGGAGCCGATAAAGTCATGACAGCCGTCCTCTCCGGCGATGCCGACATCGGATTTTGCGGTCCCGAGGCGGCTTTTTACGTCGCAACGGGCGGCACAAGCGATACACCGACCGTCTTTGCCCAGCTTACCATGCGGGACGGATCCTTCCTCGTCGGAAGAAAGGAAGAACCGAATTTCAAGTGGGAAGATCTTGCGGGGAAGCAGATCCTCGCGGGAAGGCAAGGCGGCGTCCCCGCAATGACGTTCGAATACATTCTGAAGGAACATTCGGTCGAGAACTACACGCTCAACTTTGACGTCGCCTTCAACAACATGACGGCGGCATTCCTCGAAGGGACGGCAGACTACTGCACGATGTTCGAACCTGTGGCTTCCGAGGTGCAAGCCGCGGGGAACGGACACATCGTCGCGGCGGTCGGATCGGCGAGCGGAGAAGTCCCCTACACGAGCTACATCGCGAAAAAGTCGTGGATCACGTCCCACCGCGACACCGTAAAGGGCTTCCTTCGTGCAATGCTCAAAGCCGTAAAGTACGTACAGGAAGAGACGCCGGAGACGATCGCCGAAGGTCTCGTCAAAGCGTTCCCCGATACGACGAAAGCCTCTCTCGCGACGAGCATCCGCAGCTATCAGGGCATCAACGCTTGGGCAGGCGACATGCAGATCACGGAAAAGAGCTACAACCGTCTGCTCGACATCATTGACGAAGCGGGCGAACTGACCGAACGGATCCCCTTTGCGACCATCGCAGACAATACTCTCGTCAAGGAAGTTTACGAAGAACTCTTTTAACCAATGAACGGAAGGCACGCCTATGAAAAACGAAATTCTGCGCTTTGAAGATGTAACGCTCACCTACCATACAAGACGCGGGGAAACGACGGCGGCTGACGGACTCACCTTCTCTGTTCGGGAGGGTGAATTTGTTGCCATCATCGGACCCTCGGGCTGCGGCAAGACCACCCTTTTATCGCTCGCGGCGGGGCTTCTTGTTCCCTCTTCGGGCAAAGTGACGCGGCACGGAAGCTGTGGCTACATGCTGCAAAAGGATGAACTTTTCCCGTGGCGGACCATCGAAAAGAATATCTTTCTGCCCCTTGAGATCAAGCGGCAGAACACGCCCGAACGGAGAGAAAAGGCGCTCGGACTTGCGGGAAAGTACGGTCTTGCGGACTTTCTGCAGAGCTATCCGCCCCAACTCTCGGGCGGAATGCGGCAGAGGGCTGCGCTCATCCGCACCCTTGCGACGGAGCCTGACATCCTTCTCTTGGATGAACCCTTCTCCGCCCTCGACTATCAAACAAGACTCAACGTGTGCGAGGACGTCTCTTCCATCATCCTCGGTGAGAAAAAGACTGCCATTCTCATCACGCACGATATTTCCGAAGCGATCTCCCTCGCCGACCGCATCATCGTGCTCACAAAGCGCCCCGCACGGGTCGCCTTTGAGCACGAACTCGACTTCGGTCTGGAAAAACGTCCCATCAAGAGACGGGAACAAAGGCAATTTTCAAGGTGGTTTGAAGTCCTTTGGAAGGAGCTGAACGCATGAAAAACGGATTTTCGGAAGAACACAGAAAATATCTCGCGAGAGGAAAGAGAAAGCTCGCGCTCGTCTGGGTGCTGCGGATCGGCATTCTCGCCCTGCTCTTGGGCATTTGGGAAGCAGTGACCGAACTCGGCTGGGTCGATCCCTTCCTGACGAGTTCCCCTTCCCGCATCTGCAAGACGATCGCCTCGCTCTATCTCGACGGCTCCCTCTTCTATCACATCGGCGTCACCCTGCTCGAGACGATCGTCGGATTTGTGATCGCCGTCGTGCTCGGCTGCATCGTCGCCCTTGCGCTCTGGTGGAGCGATACGCTCAAGCGGGTGCTCGAGCCGTATATCGTCGTGCTCAACGCCCTGCCGAAGATCGCGCTCGGTCCCCTCATCATCATCTGGTTCGGAACGGGCAGCGAAGCGATCGTCTTTATGACGGTGCTCGTCGGGATCATCGTCGCGACCCTTCACATGCTGACGGCGTTCATGGAGACAGACAACAATAAGGTCCTGCTTCTTCGTTCCATGGGCGCAAGCAAGCTTCAGATCCTGAAAAAGCTCGTCATTCCGTCCTCTCTCCCCGCCTTTATCTCCATGCTGAAAGTCAATGTCGGCATGGCGTGGATCGGTTCGATCATGGGCGAATACATCGTTTCACGGGCGGGACTCGGATATCTGATCGTCTACGGCGGGCAGGTGTTCAAGCTCGACCTTGTGATGAGCGCGACCTGTATCCTCTGCGTGTTGGCTGCGGGAATGTACTTTCTTGTGGTGCTTCTCGAAAAGCTGATCGTAAAGGATGCAAAGAGCTGAAACAAACAGTCCCGCACCGCCGATCAAGGGATAAAACATTCCGACAATGCCCTTGAGACCGATCCGCGACAGACAAAACGCCGCAAAGAGCGTACCTGCCTTTGCGGCTGTTTTCTTTTTTCCGTGAAATTTGTCGCACGCGCTGAACGGGACATACAGGGATGAGACGAGGGAAGTCAGGATCGCAAGTCCTACGGCGACTGCGAAAAACTTCCCCTTTGCGACCTGCAAAAAAGGCATCTCCGCGCGGACGGCATTCGCGCCTTCACGGCAGACACCGCCGAGGATACAGACCGCCGCAACGGCGATCAATCCCCCCGCAAACGACGCCGAAAGGACGGGGCGGGTCATCTCCTTTCCCGCATCCGTCAGAACGGGAGCCATCAGAAAGGCATTCATTCCCGCATAGAGCAGCCAACCGAAACGGGGTGTCTCCTTCCCCGTATCGGAAAAGACGATCCCGCCGCGGGCATAGAAAAAGACGAGACAAAGGAGCAGCGGAACGAGGACGGAGTTGAGTTTCGAGACACCTTCCATGCCCTTTCCGAGAAAGTAGCAAGAGACGGCAAGCCCTCCGACGGATAGAAGCGGCGAGATCGTCGGACAGAGCGCATCGAGTCCCGCGAGCATTCCCGCGGATGATACGAAGGCGCAGAGCAGAAAGATAAGCCGAACGAGATGCGCGGCACGTCCGAGGCGGGAAAGGAAGCCCGAATATCCCCCGAATTTTTTTCCGATCCGAAGATAGAGAAGGCACAGCAAAAAGAAAAAAAAACAGGAGCAAAGGAGCGGGACAAGAAAATTTTTACAGCCGAAAAATCGGACAAGTTCGGCTCCCGTAATGAATCCCGCCCCGATCGTCCCGCCGACGATGAAAAATGCTCCCCGCAGTACTCCCATTGCATTGTTCTATGTCAGACAGAGGTCATTTATGAAAAAATTTTTGATTTTTTTTGAAATTTTATGTCAGACATAGTACTCTGCCTATTGACAAAAAATGAAATTTGTACTATAATAGGGAAAAAGTGCTAAGGAGGAAGTCAATGGACGAGGATATCACGACGGTAGAGACAGACGACGAGAGAAATCCCGAAGCCGAAACGGACAACGAAAAGTCCGAAAAGGGCGTCAGTTCCGATCTCATCCGCGGTCACATCAACACGATCATTCTTCGTTCTCTCTATGACGGCGACAAATACGGCTACGAGATCATAGCCGAGATCGAGCGCAAGAGTTCAGGGCAATATTCCTTGAAACAGCCCTCTCTCTATTCCGCTCTGAAGCGCCTCGAGAAGGACGGATACATCACCTCATACTGGGGCGGCTCCGTCGGCGGCGGAAGAAGGAAATACTTCTCCCTCACCGATGAAGGCAAAGCGGTTTCCGAACAGAATCAAGCGGAGTGGGAGTACTCCCGCACCATCATCGATTCGCTCATCTCCGACCGCGACTTCGACTTCAACCAACCCGCTCCCACTGCGGTAGACATGAGTGTGCTCCGCAAATCGACTTCCCGCGTCCCCTCTCGGGACGGCGACGACGAGAGCGTCGAAGAGTTCAACTTCGAGACGGGCATCGACGAGACGGGACTGCGCGAACAGCTCGAGGAGACCTACGAGCAAAAGTCCAAGGCGTTAGAGGACGAATATGCGGAAAAGCTTGCCGCGCTCGACCGTGAACGCACGGACTTCGAAGCGGAGAAAGCCCGTCTCACGGAAGAGATGAACGCCCGCGAAGCCGAACTCAATGATTCCTACACGGCGAACCTTCGGCAGCTCTCCTTCATTCGCGAACAGCAAGAAGCGCTCCTTCAGGTCAAGAAGGACGAGCTGGAACGGGAACTCGAAGAAGAGCGTGAACGGCTCCAATCCGAGAAAGAAGATCGGGAAGAAGCTCAATCGGAAGCGGACGAATCCCTCAAAACCGAACTCGAACTGCAAAAGCAGAAATATCAAGAGGAGAGCGAAGAGCACGCGCGGGCGATCCAAGATCTCCGCGAAGCCAACGAACAGGCGCTTTCCGAGCAGCGGGAAGCGAGCGAAGCCTCTCTGCGGGTGGAAAAGGAACTTCACGAAAGGAATCTGCAGGAGCTGAACGAAAAGCACGAACGGGAAATGTCCGAACTGCAGGATTCCGCCAGACAGGAAAAGGAAGAAGCGGTCCGCAGAGCGCACGAAGAGGAAGAAAGGCTCCGTGAGGACAGACTTCAAGCCGAGAAAAACCGCTATAACGATCTCCTGAATGAGGAACGCAGCCGTTACAACAACGCCTTGGCGGAAGAAAATGCCCGCCACGAAGCGCAGATCCGTGACGACCGTCTCCGCTACCAACAGGCGCTCGACGAACAGCTCGCTGCCCTTCGGAGACAGATGGAACTTGAGATGGCGGAGCGGGAAAAGAAGATCATCCACCGCAACTACATCTCCCTCGTCGACCCCGCCGCTGCCCAGCCGCAGACGGTCTACGTCCAGCAACCTGCCCCCGCTACTCCCGTTCAGGAAGCGCCGAAAGCGGAGAGCGAGGATTACCGCAACGTCGTCGGTCGGCTCTATGAAAACAGCGTCCGCTCCAACAACAGAGTTCCCGAAGATGCGGCAGCGACCCCCGTTTCTGGCATCGACTTCCGCGATATCCAAAAGCGTGCCGCCCGCGACGGACTGCGCGTGGAGACCGTCGGAAGCGAAACGAAGGAAGCCGCGGTCCATACCGACGAGATGAATACCGTTCATAAGGGAAAAGCTCTGTTCTTAAGCTCCCTCGTCGTGTTCTTCTGGTGCATCCTCATCGGCGGCATCACGATGGGACTCCGCGCTACCTTGACGATCCCCGTCGCGTACCCCTATCTCATGTGGGGACTCGGACTCATCCTTCTCCTCACGACGGGACTCATGTACGCGAACCACTTCGGCGAAAACAGGTTGCGGAAACGTTCCTTGGCGCTCATCAATGCCATTGTCGTCTACGCGCTCATCGTCATCATTTCGCTGATCGTTGCCCTCTCCGTCAGGATCAATTTCGGAGACATTTCGCAGCTCATGACCTTCGTTCTCCTGCCTGCGATCTACTTCATCGGAGTTCTCATCTTCGGAGTGTGCTACTTCCTTCAGGTCAGACCGAGAAACTAACCGATCTCAAAAACGCCGTCGGATCGATGATCCGACGGCGTTTTTCTGCCCTTTCAGTTGTTTTTATAGATCCTCAACCATTCGGGAAGGCGGGCGACGAATTCGGCATTGTCCTGCGTCCGCTTCATCATGTCAAACAGTCCGATCGGATTGTCGAGGAGACCCCTCTCGCGAAGTTTATAGGATGCAGAAAGTTCCTCCGGCGAAAGGAGAAGGTCCTCTTTCCTCGTGCCAGAACGCTTGATGTCGATTGCGGGGAAGATCCGCTTTTCCGCAAGGTCTCGGGAAAGGAAAATGTCCGCATTGCCCGTTCCCTTGAATTCCTCATAGATGATGTCGTCCATGCGGCTGCCCGTCTCAACGAGAGCGGTCGCGAGAATGGTAAGGCTGCCCTGTTCGATGGTATTTCTGGCGGCGCCGAAAAAGCGTTTCGGCTCTCCGATGGCGCCCGCGTCGAGTCCGCCCGTCAGGATCTTGCCCGTATTTTCCGTCACGTAATTGTACGCCCGCGTCAGTTTTGTGAGCGAATCGAGCAGGATCACGACGTCCTTGCCGAGTTCCACAAGCCGTTTTGCGTGCTCGATCGTCAGAGTTGCGGCGCGGACATGCCGTTCCGCCCCCTCGTCGAACGTCGAATACACAACTTTTGCCTCGGGAACGCTCTGACGGAAGTCGGTGACCTCTTCGGGACGCTCGTCGATGAGCAGAACGATGAGTTCGATCTCGCTGTGCTGTTCGGCGATCGAGCGGGCGATATTTTTGAGGAGCGTCGTCTTTCCCGCCTTCGGCGGTGCGATGATGAGTCCGCGCTGCCCCTTGCCGATTGGAATAAACAGGTCGAGAAGACGAAGAGAAAGCTCCCCATTCCCCTTCGAGAGAGCAATTTTCTCGTTCGCATACTGCGCCGTGAGATTGTCAAAGAGAGGTCTGTCTTCATATCGTCCCGCCAAACGTCCGTTGACTGTCCCGAGCACATCGAAGGCGGGAGAATCGTTCTTGAGACGAGGCGTCACCGTGCATGTGACAAAGTCCCCCTGCCGCAATTTCAGCGAATGCACGACGGGTGCAGGGACAAAGACGTCCAAACCGCCGCCGGACGGCTGGCAGTTTTTCGCCCGCAAGAACCCGTAACCCGCGGGCGTCAGCTCCAGAATGCCGCTGTAGAGGACTTGGTCGCCCGCAAAGACCGTTTCGCGATACTCGGGCGAAGCGACGCCGAACCCGAACCCCCTGCTGCAGTGCTTGTGCTTGATCTCGTCGAGTTTATCGGGAATGGCGGGATCGAGATAGGTCTGTTTGGGCGGAGCGCCTCTTCTGGAGTGGGTGATCGGTTCGACACGTTCCATCAAGACGTCGAGAATGCCGTCGACAAGGGAAACTTTGTTGGTCGCGCAGACCTGCGCGACGCCGAGATGCCTGCCGAGAACGCGCAACGTCACGATCGGGAGCGTATCAAGATAATTTTTGTAATCTGCTTCAAGTTGTTCTTTGTTCATATTTCTCTCTCCATGACAATGATTTTTTGGATAACGGGAAGGGTGGAACCCGTGAGTTCCACCTCATTTCCCCGATAAAACGGACCGCCGAGAGCCTTCAAAAAGGGCTTTTCATCCCCAATATCGACCGTAAGCCCTTTGACGAAGTAATGCATCGGGATCACGACGGAAGGAGAAACGGCTTTCACGTACTTTGCCGCCTCGGCGCCGTCGATCGTGTAATTTCCGCCGACAGGCAGAAGCAGGACGTCTGGCTTTCCGATCTTTCGCACGGTATGCAAGTCGAACCTTTCTCCGAGGTCGCCCAAATGGCAGATGCGAACTCCGTCCATGACGAAGGAAAAAATCAAATTCTTTCCCCGTTTCGTCCCGTTTGCATCGTCATGAAAGCTCTCAACGGCTTCGATCTCGACCCCACGGACAGAAAATTTGCCCGCGCGGGACAAGATGACGGGATCTCCCCCCACGGCGCCGACATTGCAATGATCGTAATGGGAGTGGCTGACAGTCACAATATCGCTTTCGAGTCGCGGCAGAGGCAGCCCGATCTCTCCATACGGATCGGTCAGAAGGCTCGTCCCGCTTTCGTCACGAAACAAAAAGCAGGAGTGCCCGATGTAGTTTATTTTCATAGTTCCTCCGAAATAACTTTGATGTGAATTTTAAGGGAAAATTTTTGAATTTGTTCCGACCCGAGATCGTACGAAAGTCTGCAAAAGATTTCGCAATCGGAAAAGAAAACCTTACAAAGACGGGTAAGAAGCGGGATCTGCGCGGTCTGTCCCCCGACTTCGATCGAAAAAAAAGAATTTCCGACACAAAAATCGGCGTCAAAGGACTGCGACCCGCGCCGTTTCATCACGACACGATCCCAAAATAACTGCAGGGAGGAAGAATCGTCCTCGATCGGATATACGACCGTTCCTCCCTCCGCACATCGGTCGAGACTCCCCGTCGCATGAAACCGCGACGACTTCCTCGGTGTGCGCGTTAAAATTTCGATCTGCGCTTTCATGATTCATTCTGCCTTTTTTGATCTGTTTATAAACAAATTTTCAAAAAATTTTAATATTATGTCACACATAGTACTATGCAAGATGCCTTAAAAATCAAATTCAGAGACATTTCATTGCCCAAGAGTACCCTTTTAACCCCTTTCTCAAAAGTTGATAGTCGGGAAGGATCCTCTCTACGCATTTCCAAAAAGCTGCGCTGTGATCGAGGTGCCGCGTGTGGCACAGTTCGTGGACGGCAAGATAGAGCGCAATCTGTTCGGGGACAAATGCCGAGCGGAAACTGTACGCGATCGACCCTTTCGCGTTGCAAGACCCCCACCGTGTTCTCGCGGACGTTACGGTGATCTTTTCATAGCGAAATCCGTACCTTTCCGCGACCGTGCTTGTAAGCAGTGACATTCTCTCCCGCGTCAGCTTTTTGAGGAGAGCGATGAGCGCAGTTTCCCGTTTTTCCTGCGGCAGAAAGACCGTTTCCTCTCCGAGCGCAGGTTTCCCCGCCGCGATCGTTCTCTTCTTGCCGAAAATTTCGATCTCCGACCCGTCGGAAAGGTCGAGCCGAGGACAATTTTGCTGTTCCTTCAGCCGACGTGTTATCCAGAGACGATGTTTTTCCACAAATTCCGCGATCTTTTCCGCGGGATACTTCAGCGGCGACCGAACGATCACCGCTCCGTCCCGCACACAGACGGACAACGTCCTTCTTTTGCTTCTGACGACCGTATATTCCATGTGCCGACTCCGCCTTTCCCCGCACGGGCAACTTTCTTGACTTCTATTTTTGATTGTGGTAAGATAGATGTATGAACGCTCTTCGGATCGAAAAATTGACCGCAAAGACGATCGACGTTGACGTCCCGTCCTCAAAAAGTATCCTGAACCGTGCCCTTCTCCTCGCCGCCTTGACGGACGGCGACACCCTTCTGAAATGCAACGGCTTCGGCGACGACACGGATTCCCTGCTCAACTGCCTTTTTGAACTCGGGATCAGGATCGAATGTACTCCGCAGGGACTTCTCGTCTACGGAAGAAAGAATTTCAACGAAAAAGCGACACTCAACGTCGGCAGCGCAGGGACAGTCGCGCGTTTTTTGACGGCGATCCTTGCCTTTCACGGCGGAGAGTATGAACTACGGGCATCCGAACAGATGTCTCGGCGTCCCATGGGCATCCTTCCGCTCCTCTCCTCGCTCGGCGCAAAGATCGAGCCTCTCGGAGAGAGCGGGCATTTCCCCTTTCTGCTCTCCTCGGACAAGATCAAAGCGGACAGAGCGGAGATCGAGACGGATACCAGCACACAATACGCAAGCGGTCTGATGCTTGCGGCGGCATTGGGCGAACGTCCCTTTCGGTTAGAACTTCTCGGCGGGAGAACGGCGGGGAGCTATCTCAAAATGACCGCCTCTCTCATTCGGGCATTCGGCGGAGACTGCACGGCTCTCCCCAAACAGAACGGGTTTCTCGTGACTCCGATCTCTGCCCCGCCCAAGGAATTCGACGTGGAACCCGATGTTTCGGGTGCATGTTACTTCTATGCCCTTTCCCTTCTCTGCAATACGGTCGTCCGCGTGAAGGGGGTTCATTCGGATACCTTGCAGGGCGATATCAAATTTTTGGAGATTTTACGCGGAAAGGGCGTCCGAATCACCGAAACAGACGACGGGATCGTCGCCGACGGGCGTTTTGTCCCCTTCTACAACGGGTTTGATGAGGACATCAAGGACTTCTCCGACCAAACGCTCACCCTTGCCGTCCTGGCGGCGTTTGCCGAATCGCCCTCCATTTTGCGGGACATTTCGCACATCAGAACACAGGAATGCGACCGTGTCAACGCCATTCTCGTCAATCTGAACGCTCTCGGCGTTCGGGCTTTCACAAACGGCAATGACATTTTCATCGAACCGTCGCCCGTCCGTCCGTGCAAGATCGAGACATTCGGCGATCACCGCGTCGCAATGGCATTTTCCCTTGTCGGCTTGAAAGTCGGCGGCATCGAGATCGACGATCCCGTCTGCTGCCAAAAAACTTTTCCGAACTTCTTTGAAAAAGTGCAAACACTGACAAATTGAATGAAAGCACCGCCTCAAGAATGCCGCGGCTTCTTTCTTGGAATAGTATAACATAAAATACCCGAAATGTCAATCGGGTATTTTGTGTTTAGAAACAATCCATGTAGGTTTGTCAAACATATGAGACAGGGTGGGAAAGAAAAAAATCAGTGCAGGAGGCCGTCATGGAGATAGTCTA
>CANQUD010000003.1 GCA_947626935.1 uncultured Clostridia bacterium
CCCTGTCATGAGGGGCAGCTGCGTTATTGGAGCAGCTGCCTCCCCCCCGAAGGGGTAGGCTCTGATACCCTCTCCGTGGGAGAGCTTCCGCTCTTACCCTCTCCGTGGGAGAGGGGTAGGGGTGTGGGTCACCGCATTTCTTGCCCACCCCTTGAGGGGTGGGTGTCCCGAAGGGGCGGAAGGGGTGTCATTCCGAATCGGGACACCCCTCAGCCTCGGCAAGGGCAGCCTCGGCAGCTCCCCCTCAAGGGGGCGCCAAGGGGACTTCCCCTACAGGGGCAGCGAGGGGCGAAATGACGTATGCGGGGTAAGGCTTTCCCAAACACGAGAATTTCACGCGATTTTGACGGAATCGACAAAACACAAATCGGAATTAAGTTGCAGAAACAACATTCTTGTGATATAATATGGAAAAATGGCAGAACCTATCAAAGCGAGGTATCTTCTATGAATAAAAAAATCACGGCGGTCGGGGTCGTCCTCTGTCTCTCCCTCGCGTGCGGACTGGCGGCTTGCGGGCTGTCGGGTTACGGCGAAGCGGACGGCAACTATCCCTACGACATCGCCGCAGAGCAGGGCTTTACGGGCAGTGAAGGCAGCTGGCTCGCGCAGGAGACCGATCATTCGGTCTACTACACGATGTGGCAAGAAGCGGTCGGAGAGGGCTACGGCGGCTCCTACATCGACTTTTTGCAGGCGCTCGACCTCAGCGAGGGCAGCATTCAGCTCCAGCGCTGTCTCCTCTCTACGGTCAACATCGTGACATCGGTGAGCACATCGGCGTCGGCGAGCGCGGGGGCGGGGGTCATTCTCTCCGTCGACAATGTCTCGGGCGACATGGAAATTCTGACGAACTATCACGTCGTCTACAGCAGTTCCGCCCGCAGGATCTGCGATGAGATCTCCCTCTACCTCTACGGCGGGGAGAACCCGAGCGGAGAGATCTCGGCGACCTATTACGGCGGCTCGGCGAGCGAGGACATCGCGATCCTTCACGTGGACGGCAGCGATACGGTGCTCGAATCGGCGGAGAGCGGCGCGAGAAAGTCGCACACGAACGTTTCCGTCGTCGCGGCGAGCGCTGCGCAGGCGGCGGAGATCGGCTCCTCGGAGAGCCTCGTCGTCGGCGACAGGGTGTATGCGGTGGGGAACCCCGAAGCGATGGGCATTTCCGCCGTGGAAGGGATCCTCTCGGTGGACGCCGAATATGTCCCGATGTCGGCTTTGGACGACTCGGGCGACAGCGTCAACATGCTTGAAATGCGCATCGACGCGCCCGTCAACCACGGCAATTCGGGCGGCGGACTCTTCAACGCGGCGGGGGAACTCGTCGGGATCGTCAACGCGAGGAGCGAGGATGACGGCGTTGTCGGCATCGGCTACGCCATTCCCATCGACCATGCGATCGCGGTCGTGCAGAATATCATCGCAAACGGCGGAACGTACCGCAAAGCGCTCCTCGGGATCACCATTCAGACGGAGAGCAGCCGTTCGGTATACGACGAGGAGACGGGCAGGGCGTTCATCTCCGAAAAGCTCGTCATCATCTCCGTGGACGGCGGCACGGCTGCCTACCGCGCGGGGCTGAACATCGGCGACACGATCGTCTCCATGACCCTCAACGGCAAGACGGTGCAGGCGACCCGCCAATACAAGATGTCCGAAACGCTCCTCGGCGTCCGAAAGGGGGACACGCTGACGGTCGTCGTCTCGAGGAAGGGCGAGGCGGTGACGGTCAACGTGACCTTCGACAGAGATGCATACTTTGTCTCATAGAAATCTGGAAAATCTGCAAATATGTGCCGATTTTCTTTGACAAAACGTATATTATGCTGTATAATCATGTATATTTGAATGAGAAAAAGAGAGGAGATCTATGAAAAATCCATCGAGAAAAGGGAAGATCTTGCTGCTTGCGGCGCTCCTCTGCGCGGCATTCTCCCTCGGGCTTGCAGCCTGCGGAGAGGAGAGCGGCGGGTCGAACGAGCACGTTCACGAGGTCACGTCGTGGGAGACGGTCAAGGAAGCGACCTGCACCGAAGAGGGGCAAAAGACGGGCGTATGCACCGTCTGCCAGGAGACCGTGACGGAGACGATCTCCAAAATTCCGCACACTTATGAGTCCGTTAAGACCATCAAGGAAGCGACCTGCACCGAGGGCGGTCTCGAAGAAGTCAAATGTTCCGTCTGCGGATTCGACTCCACGAGAAAGACCGATCCCGCGCACAAGTGGAAGAGGATCGGCATAAACAAGACCCCGGATTGCGAAAATGACGGCGAGATCGTCGTCCAATGCACCGTCTGCTCCACCGAGGAGACGCAGGTCTGGAAGGCGCTCGGGCACAGCTGGGTGAACGGCGTCGTCACCGAGGCTCCGACCTGCACGGCGGCGGGTTCGCAGCACAGGAAGTGTTCCCGCGCGGGCTGCGGCAAGGAAGAGGACGTTGCCATTCAGCCCCTCGGACACGACTGGGAGAGCGACTACACCGTCGACGCAAAGCCCACGTTTGAGAAGGCGGGGTCCCGCTCCGTCCACTGCACCCGCTGCACGGCGACGAAGGACGTCACGGTGATGCCGCAGCTCGGCAGCGAGGCATATCCCTACAGATTCCGTCTGACCCGCTCCAACGGGCTGCTCATGACGGCTTCAGGCATCAAATATGTCATCAAGAACGAGGACGGCGAGGAAATGGGGAAGGGGACCTTCCGCAACGGCTCGATCGCCGCATTCCTTCCCCCGCAGAAGTACACGGTGGAACTCACCGACTTGCCCGAGGGCTACGTCGCCGAGACGAGCTACCAGACGGGCTACGACGACTTTGCCCCCGACGGGAGCCTGCTCTGCGACATCGCCATCAAGGGAAGCGTCATTTCGGAAGAAGCGTCCCCTTCGACGACGTACGGCGTGGGGTCCGTCATGCACGATTTCACCTACACGGATGTCGTGACGGGAGAGGAGCTGAAGCTCTCCGAATTGCTCGAGACAAAGAAGGCTGTCATCCTCAATTTTTGGTATGTGGGGTGCGTTTATTGCGGGTATGAGTTCCCCGAATTGCAAGCGCTCTCGCGCGAATACGGGGACGATCTTGCCATCATTTCCGTCAACGCATCGGCGCGGCTCGCGGCGATCGGACAGATGGGACAGGCGGACAGCAAGACGTCGATCATGCGGTTCGTCAGCGACAACGGATACACCTTCCACTTTGTCGAGGATCCGTCGGGCGGCGAGGAGTTGAGCTGGAAATTCGGAGTCAAGGGGACGCCCGTCAACTACTTCATCGACCGCGAGGGGGTCGTCTGCACGATCGTGGACGGCTATCTCGAGGGACGCAACGAGGAGCGGCTGAAAACGGCGATCGAACAGACGATGTCGATCGCGGACGCGGCGGATCCTTCCGCCACTTCCTTGGAAGCGCTTCCCCCCGATAAACGCAAATAAGTTGCAATTTTTCTTCTTTTCTTCCCCCGAAAGGGGGAAGATTTTTTATTTCGCGCGATTTCTTTTCTTCGAAAATAAATCCGCGCGAGCGAACTGACACTGTGCATCAATTAGGTCGCTCCGAAAACGTTATATGTACTGACATTAAGCCTACGGTAGTGTGGCAAATTGGGTGCGCTTTGGCGGGGGAACCCCGCCACGCGCAGTGATTTTAGAATGTCCCCCCCATTCGTCACGGCTGCGCCGTGCCACCTTCCCCCCAGAGGGGGTCAGGTCTGGGCGAGCCTACCCCTTCGGGGTGGAGTGGCGCAATTCTGCTCAACAGCCCAGTGGGCTGTGAGCTGCGCCACGACAGGAGCGCTGGCAGGCGCGACGGGCTTTGCGGCGGTCCCTGCCGCCCAAAGAGGCTCCCGCGTAGCGGGTGGTGGGGGGGAACACGCCCCACCCCCTGTCGCGATGCGACATCCCCCTCCCACGGAGGGGGTTCATGCCCACCCTCTCCATGGGAGGGTGGAGCGGCGCAATTCTGCTCAACAGTCCAGTGGACTGTGAGCTGCGCCGCGACATGAGGCGTGGCATCGCCGAAGGGCTTTGCGGCGGTCCCTGCCGCCCAAAGGTAGGGGTGTGGGTCACCGTAGACCGTTCATTCAGAGCGCAGCGATGGATCCCGACGAAACAGGCGGAAAGATTGCATTCTATTTGTTAAAGTTATACAAGCTATTATATAAATTTATACATGATGATTGTGTGAAAATCTTAAATTTATCCCCAAAACAGTTGACAACCGAGCGGGGGAATATGGTAGAATGATTGTATAAGAATTGCATAATAAGTTGTTTCATAAAATTTAGTAAAAAAGGAGTCAGTATGAAAACCTTGAGAAAACTTTTGATCGCCGTCCTGTCCTCCGCGCTCATCGTGTGCATGGGACTCTTCGTCGCTGCCTGTGACGAAGGGGAGGAAAAGGAATATGACGGAGCATATTACACCGTCACGGCGGACTTCGATCCCGAAATGGGACTCGTGACGGTCAGCGCTCCCGCGTCCGAACAGGGCTATAAGAGCGGCGAGAGCGTCACGGTGACGGTCACGGCAAGCGAAGGCTATGCGATCTCCAAAGTGACGGTCAACGGCGCAGCCGCCTCGGGCAGTGGGACGGTCACCTTCACCGTGACCGAGAATACCGTCGTCAAAGTGACCTTCAAGGCGACGGGAGAGACCCCTCCGCCGTCCGCAGACAGTTACACGGTCGACCTTCGCGTCAACAACGAAGAGTACGGCAGCGCAGATCTCTCCGCACCGCAGAGCGGCGACAAGTACGCGGCGGGGGAAGAGGTCACAGTGACGGCGACCCCCAAAAAGGGCTACCGCGTGCGGCAGGTCGCCGTGAACGGCAAGCCGATCGACCCGAACGCCGAGGGGAAGTATGTGTTCTCTGTCACGGTCAACTCGACGGTCACGGTCTACTTTGCCGTGGACGACAGCGACCTTCCCGATACGAACATCTCCTTCTCCGCCAGCTGGACGGGGACGTGGATCAGCACGGACGGCGAGCATCGCATGTACTTTGCCGAAAACAAGATGAGCCTCGACGGCGTCGGCGTCTCGACCTTCACGGAATCGTCGAACACGGCAGGCGAGGGGTACGACTTCGTCTCGGGCAGTTCGGAATACTTGCTCACATGGGCGGACGGATACTATTCGATCGGCTACATCCTGCTTCTCCGCGACTACACGGCGCACAAGTCGACGTACTTCATCGAGAGCACCGTCTTCAACACCCCGCTCTCCATTCTCGAGGACCACTGGGGAACTTGGTATGTGGGCGATGAGGCTACGCTCGTCATCGACGAAACTTCCGTCATCTATCGGGGCGTGGACATGGACGTCGTCGTCGACATCGGACATCTCGACGCTTCCCTCGACGGGTGGAATTCTCCCATCGACTCCAATGTCTATCTCCTTCTCGGGGACGATACCTTCTACATCATGCTCTGGTATCCCGACGGGAATTGCCCCGTCATCGGCGACGATTACTTCTCGAGGAACCCCCAATCGGCGAGCTACACGCCGCCGCGGGACTACCTCGGCACATGGAAGGGCGTCGGTTCGGAGACGAGGGATCTCGTCATCCGCGAGGACGGCGTCACGCTCGGCGGCGAAGAGGTCGAGTATGGGAGAGGGGAACTCGGTGCGCTCTCCGTCACGGACGGCGGCAAGCAGTACGACGTGCTCTCCTTCGGCGACTTCGCGCTCTACTTCCGCACCTACTCCTTCAACGAACAGGGACTTCCCATCGGCTGGACCGATTCGATCTTCTTTGTCACAGCAAATCATCCCACCGACCTTTCTCTCCCGACCGAATACTATGGCACGTGGAAGGCGGCGGGCAGAGATGACCTCGTCATCGGCGCGGACACTCTCAAGTGGGGAGACCTCGACGGCGAAGTCATCGGCAGAACGGAACTCGGCGGAGACGTCGAGGGCGGAATTTCTCCCACGTCCGCAGAGGGCAGCGTGCAGGCGGCGGCGGAGACCGAAGGTCCGAGCGGCTATCTCTACACGGTCACATTCGGCGACAAAGTCTATCTCATCACGGGCAAAGCGGATTCTCTCCATGTCGAGGGCACGAAGGAAGCGGCGACCTTCACAAAGGGCAGCGTCATTCCCGCCGAGTTCAAGGGCAACTGGAACGCGGACGGCACCGAGTCGAGTTCGATCGTCGTCACGGACGAGAAGTTCGAACTGGACGGCACGACGTATTCTCTCCTTCCGGGGGCATACGGCGTCGGCTACACCTTCACGAAGGACGGCACGCTCTACACCGTCACCCTTCTCGAAGGATATGAGGCGTATGTGCTCTGCCTCTCCCATACGGAAGAGGGGAGAACGGTGACGGTCTCCTATCTGACAGACCGCGAGATCCCGACCGTCTCGGTCGAAAACAGCGACCTCTACGGGGAATGGACGGACGGAGAGCAGAGGCTCGCCGTGACCCCGACGCAGGTGACGCTCAACAACCTCGAGGGGACCCTGCTCGGCTATGACGGAGAGTCCGATTTCTATGTGTTCTATGCAAACGGCACCGTCTATACGATGAAACTCGGCGAGGACGGCACCTCGGTCGCGCTCCGCGTGTTCGGCTCGGAGAGCGTCGGCTCCACGCTGACCCAAGCGTAAGGCATCCGAACGGTTAAGGAGAAATTATGAAATCTTTGAGAAAAGTATTATTGATCCTTTTCAGCGCACTCTTTGCGGTCTCCGTGGGGCTGTTTGCGGCTTCCTGCGGCGAGGAGAACAGCGGCGGGACGGCGGAGAAAGTCGGCTACACCGTCGAGGTCTATCTCGGCACGAACGGCAGCTACCAAAAGAGCGACACGGACTCCTTCACGGGAGAGGACGAGGTCGGCAAGCGGGTCACCGTGACGCCGCCCTCGATCGACGGCTATGCCTACAACGCCGACCATGAGGACGGCGTGGATACCCGTATCCTCTCCGAGAACGAAGCGGAGAATGTGTTCTCGCTCTATTACGACTCCACGGCGCCCGCCGTCGTCTCCTACATCGAGTACGCGCCCAACCCGCCAGCGGGGCTTCCGCAGGGCACGGCGGTCCGCGGCTCCGTCCCGAGCACGATCGCCGAGAACGGCGTCGCCAAGGCGGCGGAGAACGGCTTCTCGATCACGGGCTACCGTTTTGCGGGGTGGAGCAGCCGCGCGGACGGCAATGTGGACTATCAACCGGGCGCAGACGTCTCCGTCGAGGGCAAACTGACCCTCTACGCCGTCTGGGACAGAGGATATACTGACCGTTTCGGCGGCACGGACTACATCTTCCTGCCGAGAAATGAGCAGGGCGTCGCCATTCTCTCCCGCGGCGGCGTGGAATTCAGAGGGACGTACACGGGCGATACCTTCACCTTCAAGAACAACAGCGGGGACGTCCTTCTCGAGGGCAGGACGTTCGGCACCCAGTTCTGCTACAGACGGGACGACATCGCGGGCACCTTCTACGCGTACAATACTTATTATACTCCCGAAGGCTCGGCGGATCCCCTCAACAGGACGGAGACGCTCGTCGTCGACGCGTACGGCAACGCGACGCACACCTATGTGGGCGACAACGGCGTGACGGTGTCGGACACGGGCACGATCATCTATAACGAACCCACCGATGAGTACCTCTTCACCGCGGACGTCACGGGAGACGGCTTCGTCTATTCGCTCGGCGTCCTTGCGGGGGAAGACGAATTTGACACTTCCGACGACATCTACGTCTTTTCCACGACGAACGGCGAGGGCGGGCAGTACTATGAATTCATCACGCCCGACGGCACGAGCGGCAACCTCGGCGGCTCCCAGATCGTGCTCGACGGCTACGGCGGATTCCTGCTCGACTATGACTGGCTCACGGGCTACTACAATGTGGAATGGGTGTACGACAACGGCTTCGGCATGTACATGTACAGGATCAATGCGATCCTCATCGACGAATTCGGCATCTACGGCGATGCGGGATCGGAGATCGAGATGCACTTCTACACTCTTCCCCTCAACAGCAACATCTACGGCTACGTCATGGCGAGAGGGGAACGCGGCACGTACACCCAAGGGGGGATGACCTTGACGCTCGACGGCTTCGGCGTCCTGCCCGACAGCGCCCTCTACACCGACGGGAGCGGACGGATGATCCACGGCAACTACACGATCTCCGCTTCTCCCCGCCAAACGGGCACCTTCATCGATTTCTCCGAGACGGACGAACTCGGCGCTCCCACGGGCACGAAGTATACCTTCCTTGTCAACGACGGCTCCTTCACGGAAGTCGATGAGGAAGGAGAGGGCAGCTTCAAGGAATACATCTACCTGCACGACGGGGCGCTCGAATTCCAGCCCCTGCTTGTCCTCTACAACGAGAACTACACCGAGGGCGGGGAAGTCCTCGGCAAGAAGGCGGAATACTGGTGCTATCCGGATGCCTCAAGCGACACACTCGAGCTTGCGGCGACGGGCTACGTCACCGAAGAGCGCCTCAAGGGCGGCAACAGGGCGGTCATGCGCACATGGCACAAGGTCTCCGAGGAGACGGGCTATGAGGACGAGGTCGCGGACAACATCGTCATGCTCCTCGACGAGACCGTCGATGCCAACTACGTCCTCCGCGACGTCTACTTCACCTTTGAGAAGGACGGAAAGAAGGAATACACCGTCCTCACGGACAGCGAGGGGAGCGGCGCCGAACTCTGGTATCACAATGTCGGCACGAACACCCTCGGCTCCCTCTTCATCGACGGGGACGGCAACTGCTATGCGGGCGGCTTCACCGTCGACAGGACCAATTACTACTTCGGAACGGTCGGCTACTTCATCTATTACGCGACAGACCTCTCCACGCAGTTCATCTATATGGACCTCGACCTCGACGCTTCGGGCAACCCCGTCTCCTTCACCCTGCTTCCTCCGAACGGGGCGGAAGAGATCGGCATGCTTCTCGTCACGAACACGGGAACGGTCAATACGGATGCGACCATTCTCCGCAGGGGCAACGATCAGGCGCTCTATTCGCCGACGGGCGACTTCGAAAACGCGAATGCCTTCACCCGCGGCGTCCTCGAATATCAAGAGACGACGGACGCGGGCGACGAGGTCTACGCCTTCATCTCGGATGCGGGCGTCGAGATGTTCCGCTTCATCAATTACTACTATAATTATGTGGAACTGGGCGGCGTGACGAGAGTCCTCGTCTACCATATCTTCAACGAGAAGGTCCACGGGACGTACAGCGGGGACGGGACCCTCGTCCTCGACGGCTACCGCGGCGCCACCTACACCGATCCTGCGGGCGTCGAACACCTCGGCTATTACCGTCTCAGCTCTGACTCCGAAGCGGTCTACTTCGACGGCAGCGACTGGGGAGACAGCCAATATCTCTTCAAGCTCGACGGCAGCACGTTTGAGATGCTCGACGGGATCTACGGCGCATACGCCTTCAACATCAACGGCGCCGATTACACCTTTACCTTCGACGGGAAGGGGACGGTCACGGCGACCCTCCGCAACCAGCTGCAGGGCACGGGTCTGTACACCGTGAGCATTCTCCCGAGCGGCACGACGGAACTCGAGATCCTCATCGAACTTCCCGACGGGATCGAGACGTTCATCGTCAGAGTCAACGGGAACAGCCTTGTCCGCCGCAGCGGCGAGAGGGCTTCGCAGACCTTCCTCGGGGACGATTTCGGCGTCCTCATCCTCGACGGCTACGACAACGTCACCTACTATCATTCGAGCGGATTCTCCGCCGTGACGGGGCATCTGACGTACATCGACAGGGCGGACGGGTTCATTCAGGTCCGCTATGACGTCAGTCTGACGGACGAATATTTTGTGCTCGACACCGTGCACAGCACCTTCTCCCATCCCGCCTATGCGACCGATCCCTACATCTACTATGCGGAAGATCTGCACGTCATCGCATTCGGCGCGGACGGGCTTGCGCAGATAGACAACAGCACGGGCTGCTACAACATCGTGAACGGCAAGGCGAAGGTCTATATGATGAACCCGTCCACGGGCGGCTACAACAAGAGCGAATTCCCCGCTCCCACGGGCGCAGACGTCTACACGACGTCGGACAGAACGTACTATCGCTTCAGGGGACAGGGCGGCGGATATATCGTCCTGAACGGTAAAGTCACGATCAGCGCAGAGGGGTACGATGACGTCGATGCGACGCTCTCCTTCCGTCTGACCAGCTCCTCCGTGGACGGCGTCGAGGCAAGATTCGCCGTCGGCGGGCAGACGCACACCCTTCTCCTCACCAATCACTACTGGGATCCTCAAGAAGGCAGGGTCATCATCGGCATCGCGCTCTATGACGAGCGGGAATACGCCTACTACCCGATCTCCGTCTCCTACATCCCCGCAGGCATCGAGGGAGTCACGGCGAAGTCCTCCTTCCTCGCAGAGGGCGGTCTCATCTCCACGAGACTGACCGACTATTCGGACGCCTTGGCGCATGAGACGGACGAGACGAGGAAGATCAGTACCCTTACCGAAAACTATGTCGGCTTCGGACCCTATCTTCTGACGGAAAAGTCCCTCTCGGGCGAACTCTACTGCGGCTCGACGACGTTCACCTTCACGAACGCACCCATTCTCGAGATCTATTCGAGTCCCGCCGAAAATCTTTACCGCTATCTCGCGAAATTCACCGACAAGACGACGAACAAGCAGTATGCGGTCATCTATGAGAAGGAGATCGACGGCTACTACACCCTCTATCAGGTCGTCTACTATGACGAAGTCGAGGGGAACGGGTACACCGTCGGCGTCGGCAGATATTTCTACAGCAACGAGGGCTACGAATTCATCGTCGCATACAAGCAGGGCGAATTGAGCAACGTCCAGCTCTTCCAGAACGGCAAGATCATTCCCGCCTTCAACACCGTCGCGAATCCCCGCGAGAACACCGCGTGGATGATCCCGCAGGACGTCGACGACACCCGCCACGGCTGGTTCTTCTCTGTCACGATGGGAGAGAACGGTCCCACGGCTGTCACCGTCACGGAGTACAACTTCGTGCAGGGTCTGACGGAAGAGGGGACGGAAGCCGCCTATACGAACTTCTTCATCGACAAGACAGACCCGAGCAAGATCATGCTCGTCGCGTACATGGCGTATGTGGACGGAACGGTCACGTTCATGGATATCAAGTCGGTGACGCATACGGACGGGACGTACGTCTGGGTCGTCACGGCAATGGACGATCAAGTGTACACCGTCACCGTTCAGCTCGGCGACGACGGCAGACCTCTCGAGAACAATAACGGAGACTGGCTCATCGTTGTGACCTAAGGAGAAAACTATGAAGCATCGGGTACCGATACGGTTCTGGTACGGCATCTTTCTTGCCGTATTTACCGCAGTGCTCGCAATCGTGCTCATCGTGACGGCGTCATCCATCTACTACGCCGATCCCGAAGGAGAACCCTACAGCCGCGCCCTTGTCGGGGAGCGGCTTCTCCCGTTGATCGCGCCCATCGTCCTTTACGTCGTCGCGGTCATCGCGGGGGGCGTTCTCTCCTACGTGTTCCCGTCCGAAAGGAAGGACAAGGCGGGACGGGATGTCGCCTATCGCCGTCTCCGCGCCAAACTTCCCCCCCTCGGGGACGGAGAGGACGACAAAAAATTGAGGACGTTTGAAATTTGGCGGCTCGTCATCTGGGCGGTGTGCGCGGCGTTTTCCCTCGCCGCCGCGATCGTGACGCTCGTCCTCTTGTGTCGGACGGCAAATTTTTCGGGGATAGATCCCACCGCTGAAATTTTATCGATGCTCCGCATCAGCCTGCCCTTCATCGGGGGTGCGTTCGGACTCTGCATGGTCGCTTCTCTCTATGAGATCCTGACCTTGAAACCCCGCATGGACTGCGCCGTCCGCATTCTCGCGGCAAGAAGGGGAGAGGCGGCGGAAGTGTCTCCCGTCGGCGCGGCGGCGGAGCGTGCGCTCGGCGTCGTGCGGTCGGACGCGTTCGTCTGGACGGTCCGCGGCGTCCTTCTCGCTTTGGGACTTACGCTCCTCATCTTGGGGATCGTGAACGGCGGCGCGGGCGACGTGCTCGGCAAGGCGATCAGAATCTGCTATGAATGCGTCGGGATCGGATAAGGGGGGGAGATATGGAAGAAGAGACAAAGACTCCCGTCCCCGAAGAGACGCAGGAGAAGAAAACAAAGAAAAAGAGCCGCCTTCGGGCGTGGTGGCAAAATCATAAGCCCACGAAGCGGCGCATCATCCAGCTCTATGCCGCCCTTCTGACAAACGCCAACATCAAGGGCTTTGCGTCGGGACGGATCTACGGCGGCACAGCGAAATATGCGTGTGTGCCGGGGTTGAATTGCTATTCCTGCCCCGGGGCGGTCGGGGCATGTCCCTTGGGGTCTCTGCAGAATGCCTTGGCGCAGTCGGGGACCCGTTTCCCCTTCTATGTATTGGGAATTTTGCTGCTCTTCGGCTTGCTGCTCGCAAGGACGATCTGCGGCTTTCTGTGCCCTTTCGGGCTTGTGCAGGATCTTCTCTACAAGGTCAAGACGCCCAAACTCAAGAAGAGCCGCTTCACCCGCGTGCTCTCCTATCTGAAGTACGTCGTCCTCGTCGTCTTTGTCTTTGCGCTGCCGACGATCTACGGCGTATTCGCGCACACGGCGCTCCCCGCATTCTGCAAATATATCTGTCCCGCGGGAACACTGGGCGGGGCGGTTGCGCTCCTCTCGAATGCGGCGAATGAGGGACTGTTCGCGAGCCTGCACGGGCTGTTCACATGGAAATTCTGCCTCATGGTGGGGATCGTCGTCGCCTGTATCTTCATCTACCGTGCTTTCTGCCGATTTTTGTGCCCCCTCGGCGCGATCTACGGCTTCTTCAACCGATTCGCGCTCCTCGGCGTCAAGCTCGACAAGAACAAGTGTACCGACTGCGGGCTGTGCACCGCCCACTGCAAGATGGATATTCGCCATGTCGGCGACCACGAATGCATCAACTGCGGCGAGTGCATCGACGTCTGTCCCGCCAAGGCGATCTCGTGGAAGGGGAGCAAGTTTTTCCTGCATCAGAATGCCGTCTATCCCGTCCCCGCACCCGAGACGGAAGAGCGCCCGATCGGAAGTGTGCTGTCCGTTTTCCCCGTGACGGGCGGGGAAAATGCCGAACAGGCGGAGACCTTGCCCGAAGCTGTCGGGACGAAGCCCGAAGCTGTCGGTTCGGCTCCGTCGGCGATCGCGCCGAAGGCTGCTCCGAGTCGGAAAGCGCTCCTGCTCCGCATCGCCGCATGGGTCGCGGCGCTTGCCGTTCTCATCTCCGCGCTCGTCTATTTCAACGCCTGCGACCGCAGCAAAGAAGGGGGCACGACCCTCGAAGGCGGGAACAAAATCGGCGACATATGTTACGATTTCTCCCTTCCCTGCTATCTGAAAGAGGGGACGTTCACCCTCTCCGAACACCGCGGCAAGATCATCGTCATCAACTTCTGGGCGACATGGTGCGGCGGGTGCGTTGCCGAACTTCCCGACTTCGAGCGCGTGCAGGAAGAGTATGCGGACGAGGTCGAGATTATCGCCGTCCACAGCGCCGACGTGCAGGAAGATGTCGTCAATTACATCGAGCGTCAGATCGACGCAAACGACGGGACGCGCACATGGAGCGACTGGAGCCTGACCTTCGTGCAGGACAGCGGCGATGTGTTGGCGAGCGAGACATACGATCTTCTCGGCGGCTCGAGCGGCTATCCCATGACCGTCATCGTCGACAGAGAGGGGGTCATCCGTTTCTCGCGCGAAGGCTCCGTCTCCTACAACACGCTCAATTCGACGATAAAGCTGCTACTTATGGAATAGTTTCGAACGATTTCTTTTGCTGCGCAAAAGAAATACGTTCGAGCGAACTGACGTTGTGCATCAATTAAGTCACTCCGAATACGTTATTTGGATTGACATTAAGGTACCTGTAGGGTACCAAATGGGGTGCGCTTTGGCGGGGAGACCCCGCCACGCGCAGGGATTGGGAATACGCCCCACCCCCTGTCGCGATGCGACATCCTCCTCCCACGGAGGGGGGTTCATGCCCACCCTCTCCATGGGAGGGTGGAGCGGCGCAATTCTGCTCAACAGTCCAGTGGACTGTGAGCTGCGCCGCGACATGAGGCGTGGCATCGCCGAAGGGCTTTGCGGCGGTCCCTGCCGCCCAAAGGTAGGGGTGTGGGTCACCGCATTCTCTCGCTGCCCCTTTTAGGGGAAGTCCCCGAGCTCGCGAGGGGAAAGGGGTTTTGAAACCCTTCAGTCTCGCTTCGCTCGACAGCTCCCCTAAACCACCCCGCAAAAATACTTTGTCTTTTTGCGGGGACCCCGAGGGGCGCCAAGGGGGTACTACGTCATCCCGCCACGTGCAGGGAGTGGCTCTCCGCAATTTCATTCCAACAAAAAAATCTCCGCCGAGGCGGAGATTTTTGTATATGGGGTCTGATTTTAGGAGAGTGTGACGGTAAGGGAGCCGCCTTCCGCAGTCATCTTGTATTGATTGTTGTCAAAGGTAAATCCCTCGGGCGGGGTGATGTGCACCTCGTATTCGCCCGCCGCGATCTCGAATACAGCGATGCCCGCATCGTTCGTCCGCGCCGTGTTGCACATGCCCTTGGGACCGCCGCACAGCTGGACGGTGATGCCCGCCGCGGGGGTATTGTCGGGCTTCATCACCGTGACGGTGTAGGAAACCGTCTCGCCCGTCTCTGCCGCGGGAAGGATCTCGATGGTCACCGAGGGAGTACTCTCCGTGACCGTTTTCTGCGCATAGACGTACTCGCTCAACATGTCGGCGATGCGTTCGACGAGGTCGACGGTATACGAACCCTTGTCAAGCTCGAAGGTCGCCTTGCCGTCCGTGAGTTCGCTCTCCGCCGCGACGGTGCCGTCCGCCTTGGAGAGCCGCGCCTTGACGCCCGTCAGCAGAATGGGATTGTCCTCGCAGGTGACGGTGACCGTATAGGTAACTTTTCCGTCCTCATTCTTTTCGCCGTTGTCGCTGTTTTCGCCGCATGCGGCGATCGCGAAGAGCGCGGCTGCCGTGCAGACCGCAAGCAGGATCGCTGAAAATTTTCTGAAAAATGCCTTCATTGTGATCTCCTTTTTCTGCATTATAGCATAAAATGTTCTTTTTTCCAAACGATTTCACCGCTCCGACAAGAGGTCCTTCAGCGTGAAGCGGGAAAGATATTCATGCACCGTCTCGTCAAGTCCTCTCCAGACGGGGAGCGTCGGGCAGGTGTCGGCATGGGGACAGGAGCCGTCCTTGAGACAGCTCGTCACCGAGAAGGAACTCTCGATCGCCTCGAGGATCTCTGCCAAGGAGTACTCTTGCGGCTCCCGCACGAGCCTGTATCCGCCGTTTTTGCCGCGCGACCCTTCCACAAGCCCCGCCTTTGCGAGGGCGGTCATGATGTTTTCCGAATATTTATGGGGAATGCCGTTCTGCATCGCGACGTCGCGGAGAGAGGAAAATTCCGTCTTTCCCGCAAGGGCGAGCATGATGCGGAGCGCGTATTCTCCCCTTGTCGAGACGATCACGATTCGTCCCCGTGTTCGTCATGCCCGTGGTCGAGCGCGGGGAAGTCCTTTTCGTCATAGGGAATGTTGTGCTTGACATAATAGTCGCGGACAGCTGCCTGCACCGCTTCCTCGGCGAGCACGGAGCAGTGGAGCTTGTGCGCGGGGAGACCGTCAAGCGCTTCCGTGACGGCTTTGTTGGTCAGAAGCAGGGCTTCCTTGATGGGCTTTCCCTTGATCATCTCCGTCGCCATGGAGCTGGACGCGATGGCGCTTCCGCAACCGAATGTCTCAAACTTGACGTCCGTCAGAATGCCGTTTTCCACCTTGATGTACATTTTCATGATGTCGCCGCATTTGGCGTTGCCGACTTCGCCCACGCCGTCGGGATCCTCGATGACGCCGACGTTCCGCGGGTGTCTGAAGTGGTCCATGACCTTTTCGCTGTATAATGACATGTTGATTCTCCTTTTGAATGAAATGGTTCTGTTACAAAATGTATTGCCGTTTTCCTTCCTGCAAGTCTCTCCAGACGGGGGACATGTCGCGCAGGTACTGCACGACTTTCGGGACTTCCCCGATCAGGTAATCGATCTCTTCCTCGGTGTTGTTTTCGTTGATCGTGAGGCGGAGAGACCCGTGCGCCACGTCATGGACTCTGCCGATCGCGAGGAGCACATGCGAGGGGTCGAGGGACCCCGACGTGCACGCCGAACCCGACGAGGCGGAGATGCCCTTGTCGTCGAGGAGCAGGAGAAGGGATTCCCCCTCGATGCCCTCGAAACAGAAACTGACATTCCCTGCGAGCCGCTTGACTCTGTCGCCGTTGAGGGCACCGTGGGGGATCTTTTCCAGCCCCGCGATCAGCTTATCACGGAGAGCGGTGACCTTTTTCATTGTCTCGGGAAGGGAACCGACGGCTTCCTGCATCGCCACCGTCATGGCGCGGATGGCGGGAAGATCTTCCGTCCCCGCACGCTTGCCGCGTTCCTGCGCTCCGCCCTCGATGAGGGAATAGACGGGGGATCCTTGCCTTGCATAGAGGACGCCGATCCCCTTGGGACCGCCGAATTTATGGGCGGAGAGGGCGAGATAGTCACAGCCGATCTTTCCGACGTTCACTTCCATGTGCCCGACCGCCTGCACGGCGTCGGTGTGGAAGAGAACTTTCTTCTCCCTGCACAGCTTTCCGATCTCCTCGACAGGCTGGATCGTGCCGATCTCGTTGTTCGCAAGCATCACGGAGACGAGGCAGACGTTCTCGTCGAGCGCCTCTTCAAGGTCCTTGACTTTGACGATGCCGTCCGTCCCGACGGGGAGCAGGACAACTTCAAAGCCTTCCTTCTGGAGCTTCTTGAGGGTGTGCAGGACGGCGTGATGCTCGATGGCGGTGGAGACGATCTTTGTCTTGCCGCGGAGCTTCCCGAGACGGGCGGCGGAGAGAATGGCTTGGTTGTCTGCCTCGCTCCCGCCCGAGGTGAAGAGGATCTCCTTGGGCTGTGCACCGAGAAGGGAAGCGATCGACGCCCTGCATTCCTCGAGAAGGGACTTCGCTTCCTGCCCCGCAGAGTGCAGGGAAGAGGGGTTGCCGTAGATCATTTGCGCGGTTTCCGCATAGGCTTTGACGGCGCTGTCGCGCATCTTCGTCGTCGCCGCATTGTCAGCATAAACGTTCATAATCATATTTCCTACTTATTTTGTAGGTATTATAGCACAGTGATACGCAAGTGTCAAGGAAAAAATCAAAAATAAAAAAATGTGGTGAAGATAAGAGCCTGCCCTCTACGGGGTGGAGAGGGTAGAGCCTACCCCTTCGGGGGGGAGTGGCGCAATTCTGCTCAACAGCCCAGTGGGCTGTGAGCTGCGCCGCGACAGGAGCGCTGGCAGGCGCAGACCGCCCGCATTCTATTTCTTTCGAAGGGCGGCACGAGCGGCATCGCCGCGAAGTACGGGCTTTGCGGCGGTCCCTGCCGCCCAAAGAGGCTCCGCCGAAGGCGGTGGTGGGGGGGATAACGCCTTATTCCTCTTGTCGCCCCTCGGGGTCCCCGCAAAAAGACAACGTATTTTTGCGGGGTGGTTTAGGGGAGATGTCGAGGCGTAGCCGAGACAGAGGGGTTTAACCCCTTTGGCTCACTGCGTTCGCCACTTCCCCTACAGGGGCAGCGAGACCCCCCATTCGTCACGGCTTCGCCGTGCCACCTGTCTCATGCGGGTAGAGACCCGCATTCGGTCACCGCTCGCACGAGACAATGCGCTCGCTTCTGTCGCAACGCGCGAAAAGTTCACTGGACTTTTCGCAGAATGCGTTGCTCCACCCCCGCTGGGGGTCAGGTCTCGCTACCACTTTTAGGGGAAAAGGGTTTCAAGTTACGGCGGCAGGTCATCATCAAAAAAAGAGAGACGTAATGTCTCTCTTTTCGATACCCATTGATGTTTTTTAGTCTGCCTTGAAGGGGAGCAGGCAAGCGACGCGGGCGCGTTTGATCGCGAGGGCGACCTCTCTCTGGTGCTTCGCGCAGGTGCCCGTCATGCGGCGGGGCAGGATCTTTCCGCCCTCGCTGATGAACTTCTTCAGCTTGTTGACTTCCTTGTAGTCGATGGTGCTCTTTTCCTGGCAGAAGAGGCAGACCTTTTTGAAGTTGGGCTTCTTGAAGCCGCGCTTCGCGGGACGGTCGCCCTTGTCGCGTTCGCGGCGAGGCTCGGTCGTCTCCTTGATCTCCTCCTTGACTTCGGCTTCCGCGGATTCCTCGGTTTCCGCTACGGGTTCTGCGGGAGTCGTCAGCTCTTCCTTCTCTTCCATGATGAATTCTCCTTGATTTTGATTTGGGGGACGTCAGAACGGAATGTCTCCGTCGTCGTCGAAAGATTCGAGCGCGGGCTTCTTCTTTCCCGCGTCGTGCGGTGCGCTCTTTGCAGGCGCGGCGTCATAGAAATCGTCTCCCGCGTTCTGGTTCCTCGAGGTGAGGAATTCGATGTCCTGCGCGATGATGTCGACAGCCGTGCGGCGGTTTCCTTGATTGTCCTCATAGTTGCGGATCTGAATGCTGCCCGAGACGGCGACTTTGTTGCCCTTCCTGCAGTATTTTCCGACGTTGTCGGCAAGTCCGCGCCATGCGGTGACGTTGAAGAAGTCCGTCTGTCTCTCGCCGTCTCCGCCCGAATAGCTGCGGTTGACGGCAATGCCGAAACGGCACATGGGGATCCCGCTGTTGGTCTCCGACATTTCGGGGTCACGCGTAAGGTTTCCGATCAAAAATACCTTATTCATTTTTACTTTTCCTCTTTCTTTGTGATAACGCGGCGGAGCAAGTCGGCGGAAATTCCCGCAACACGGTCAAGCTCCTTGACGACAGCGCCATCGGCGACGAAGGTCATGAGGACGAAGAACGCCTCTGTCTTGTACTGAATGGGGTAAGCGAGCTTTTTGACGCCCCATTTGTCGACAGATTCCACGTTTCCGCCCATGGACGCAACGATGTCGGTATACTTTTTGAGTTCCGCCTCTTTCGCCTCGTCCTCCAAGTCGCTCTTCAGCAGCATGAGCATCTCGTACTTCTGCATTTGATTCACCTCCCGGTCTTATTCGGCGTGCGTTCGGACGCACGCAAGGTTTTGTAGTTTTATTATAGACGTTTTTGAACCGTTCGTCAACACATTTTGAAGGGAAAATTCGAAGGATTTTGTTTTGCCCGCCGCGCTTACCCTCTCCATGGGAGGGTGGAGCGGCGCAATTCTGCTCAACAGCCCAGTGGGCTGTGAGCTGCGCCGCGACATGAGGCGTGGCATCGCCGAAGGGCTTTGCGGCGGTCCCTGCCGCCCAAAGAGGGGAGTGGGTCACCGCATTCTCTTGTCGCCCCTCACAGGGGAGCTGTCGGGCGAAGCGAGACTGAAGGGTTTCAAAACCCCTTTCCCCTCGCAAGCTCGGGGACTTCCCCTAATAGGGGCAGCAAGACCTTACCCCCTACGGGGGGAAGGTGGATTTGCGTCAGCAAAGACGAATGGGGGGGAAGTTGTTGGCATTATCCCCCCCACCACCGCCTACGGCGGAGCCTCCCCCCGCTGGGGGTAGGCTCTCTTACTCTCTCCATGAGTGTACCGCGGTTTGTTCAAAGCACAAAGAAGGACCCGCCGAGAGGGCGGGTCCGAATGGTTGGGATTCGATCAGTGGCTGCCGATGGCGGAGATGAGCGTGATCACTTCGTTGATGGTAAGGTCGCTCAAGTTCATCTTATCCTCGCCGAAAGGATACCTCCCGCCCGCGGCTTCGATGATCGTCTTGATCGGCGTAAGGTCGACATTGGGCTGGCTTTGAATGATCTCGTGAATATACATCTCGTTGAGGGTGAGGTTGTTGATCTTGCCCGCAACGTCCGTGACGAGGGAACCCATCTCGGTGATCTTCGTCGTCGCGCCGTCTGTGCCGTCCTCTTTGGTGAGAAGGAGATACCAGACGCCCGCATGGTAGGCGGTGAGCTGTGTGCCCGAGCCGCTCTTTTCATAGGCGACTTCGACTTCGGAAAGTTCGTGATAGTGACTGCCTTCCACGAAGAGGTGATGTACTTCCGCATACTCGGTGTAGTAGGGAGCGCCCGTGCCGTTGTCATAGACGTGCGCGTCTTTGGGAAGGTCTGCGCCGTTGAGTTTGTAGACGGCGGGGTATGCCTCGAGGTCGACGCGGTTGCCGTCCTCATCGGTGTAGTAGAAGTTCTTATCCGCGTCCTGTTCCACATTGCCGTTGTAGGGGACTTGATGTGTAGGGTTGTCGTAGTCGTAGATGTAGTACTTCGTCTCTTCCTTGGTGACGGTGACCTTCACCTTTGTCACATACTTGATCGCGCCGCCCTCGAACGTCTTGAGGACCTTGCTCTCGTTGACGGGGGTATAGCTGCCCGCGGAACCCGTGTACCAGCCTTCCGTGACGCGCGTATTCGCAGTTTTGAGGCGATAGTACTTCGTGACGGAACTCTTATCGCTGACGATCCCCGTGGGCTTTGCGTCGCTCGGGACGGTCTCCGCATACGACCAGATGTCGTCGCCGAACACATCCTCGACGGTGAGGGAGTCGATCGCGCTGCCGATCGATTTGATCTGCGTGTTCTTGATGGAATTGAGGATCTTGTTGTCGGCGCTGAGGTCGATGACGTCGCCGAGGGTAAGGGTGTCGATGCTCGTCGTGATCTCGCCGAGGGACATCTCCTTGAGCGCCTGCAGCATCTTGGGCGCACCGTCCCCGATCGAGATGACGTCGCCGAGGGTGAGGCTGTCGATCTTCTCCTGACTGCTGAGGTCGGAGATGCGCCAGTCCTGCATCGCGTGGAGAATGCCTTGGTCGCTTTCGGACTTGAGGATCTGCCCGATCTTGAGGCGTTCGATGCGGTTCTGGTTGCCGAGGTCGCCGATCGCCCAGTTCTCCATGGCTTTGAGAATGCCCGAAGCGTCCGAGGTGTCGAGAACGTCCTTGATCTTGAGGCTCTCGATTTTTTCTTTCTTCTTGATGTCGGCGAGCGTCCAGTCTTCCATGGCATGGATGAGGGGAGAGGTCGCATCTGACGGGTCGAGGAGATCCCCGATCGTGAGGCTCTCGATCTTGTCTTTATCCTTGAGGTCGTCGAGTGTCCAGTCCGCAAGAGTCTGCATGATCTGCGAGGAATCGCTCGTGACGTTGAGGATGGACCCGAGCGTGATGCCGTCGAGAAGGGAAGCGTCCTCTTTGGTCAGATCGCCGATCGTCTTTTTGGAATAAAGCTTGCCCGTCGCATCGTTGGGGTCGGGAAGCATGACGATCTTGTCGTTTTCGATGACATACTTGCCGCCGCCCATGTATTGCTTTTTCCCGTCCGCGGTCGGCTCGGGATCGAGCATGTATTTGCCGTTTTCATCCTTGAGGTAATTGCCGTCCTCGCCCTTCTTCATCTCGTTGCCGTAGGCAATGGTGCGGAGAATGGAGTCCGAACCGGGCTTGATCCCGAGGAGAGAGTCGATGTAGAGACCGTTGATGAAATTGGTAGATTCATCGGTGAGATCGCCGAGCGTCGTCGCCGCGTGCCCGGGGAGCATTTCGATGAGTCCGCTCTCGTTGATCTCGTAATCTTCGCCTTCGGTGCCGTAGCAGAGGGCGTACATCATGGAATTTGAATCCATGTCCGCGACCTTGTCGGCGGTGTTGAGACCGAGCATTTCGCCGAGGGGAAGTCCTTTGACGAAGTCCGTCGATTCGTCGATGAGGGTGTTGACGGAAGTTGCCTTGCTCTCGCCCTTCATCTTCAGATAATAGCAGCCCGCGATGGGATTTCCCTTGTCATCCTTGAGCTGTTCAAAGGTGTAGTCTTCGTTTTCGGTGCCGTAGCAGAGGGTGTAGACCATGGAGCTGTCGCCCTCGCCCGTCTCGGAGTCGAGCTTGATGTCGATGCCGAGGAAGGAGCCGAGGTCGATGTCGCCGAGAATGTCGAGCATGCCGTTCTCTTCGGAGCCGCTCTCCTCTCCGCCTTCTTCCGCAGACGTGGGTTGAGGGGAAAGGTCGTCATCTTCCTTGAGGGCGGGGATGAGGTCGGTGATGTTCTTGGGCTTGTTGTCGCCGAGCATGACGATCGTCTTTGTCGTGTTGCCGTTTTCGTCCTGCGTCTCGCCGATCGTGTAATGCACGCCGAGCTTGCCGTAGCTGAGCGCGTACATGGGGGCGTTGCTCTTGATCGATTCGGGAGTGACGTCCTTGTCAAGTCCGAGGACGGGTCCGAGTTCGATCTGGGGCAGAAGGTCCTTCTTGACGTACGACCCGATCTGACCGAAGGGCTGGTCCTTGATGTCGGCAAGGTCGAGCTTGACGCCGAGTTCCTCGAGATTTTGCTTTACGAGCTGGTCGATGTATGTGTCGATGAGGGGGGTATACTTGGAGAAGTCGTTGAGGGTGAGATCCCCGGGGCTGCCGCTGAGCCTGTTCATGTCGGCGACGATCTCGTCGTACATCTCAAAGACGGACTTGTCGAGATAGTCCGCGCTGATGTACTGTTCCGCCTCGAACCCGAACTGCGCCAGAAGATCCCTCGAGGGACCGCCGAGCAAGATCGCGCCCGCACCGACGACGCCGCCGAGGGCGGCGAAAATTCCCATGAAGAATGCGAGAGAGACGCCGAAAATGCGCCAGAAAAGTCCTCTCGGCTTGTATTTGTTGCGGAGAGGGATCTCGCCCGCTTCGACGAGTTCCTTCTCCCGTTCGAGCTGCTTTTTGAGGAGTTCTTTCTTCTCCTTGCGGGTCATCTTTTGGGGCTTTTCCTTCTTGCCGTCCTTCCCCGCGGGTTTTTCGGGCTTTTCGGGCTTTTGCTCCGCGTTCCCGCCCTGTTTCTTGGCGGCTTTCTGCGCGGCGGCGGCTTCCTTCTGCGCCTTCGCCTGTGCCTCTTTCTGCGCCTTATCCTTGGCTTTTTGGGCGTCCGCCGCTTCCTTCTGTGCCTTCGCCTGCGCCTCTTTCTGCGCACGTTCTTTGGCTCTCTGCGCGTCCGCGGCTTCCTTCTGCGCCCTGTCCTTGGCTTTTTGGGCTTCGGCGGCTTCTCTCTGCACCTTCGCCTGCGCCTCTTTCTGCGCACGTTCCTTGGCTTTCTGCGCGTCCGCGGCTTCCTTCTGCGCCCTGTCCTTGGCTTTTTGGGCTTCGGCGGCTTCTCTCTGCGCCTTCGCCTGCGCCTCTTTCTGCGCACGTTCCTTCGCCTTCTGCGCTTCGGCGGCTTCCCTTTGCGCCTTCGCCTGAGCTTCCTTCGCCGCTTTGTCCTCGGCGGGTCTCGTCGGTTTTTGGTTCTTTTCGTCTGCCATGATTTTGCTCCCTCATGAAGATTGTCGGATGAAAATATCCATAGCTAATTATAATACGAACACAAATAAAAAGCAAGCGTTTATACGCAGAATTTTGCGGAATTGTACAGCCGCCGAAAGAAAAAAGAGGGGCGGCTCAATCGCCGTCCCCCGTGCCGTCTCCGAGTCCCTTGAAGGAATCGAGCTTTCTTCCGATGCTGTTCGTCCTCTTTTCGGCGCTCTCCACGCTGTCCTGCGCCTCTTGCAGCTTGCGCCGCGTCTTTTCGAGAAGTTCCGAAAATTTGGCGAATTCGAGGCGGAATCCCTCGAGCATCTCCCGCAGTTCCCCCGAACGTCTCTCGATGGCTGCCGTGCGGAATCCCGTCTGCAGGGTGTTCAGAAGAGCGCCCAAATTGGTCGGTCCGCAGGCGATGACCCGCCTCTTGCGGAGAAAGTCCGAAAGCCCCGTCATCTTCGTCACTTCCGCATACAGCCCCTCGGAAGGAAGATACATGAGCGCAAAATCCGTCGTGACGGGGGGAAGAATGTACTTTTTCGCGATGGAATCGGCTTGCAATTTCACAGCTTTTTCTAAATTTCGGCGGGAGAGAAGTTCTCCGTCCCTGTCTCCCCGCTCGGAAGCGTCCACGAGCCGTTCGAACTCCTCGACGGGGAACTTGCTGTCGATGGGAAGGAGCACCGTCTCGCCGTCGCGGGAGGGGAGAAGGATCGCAAAATCGACCAAGGTGTTGTCGAGCGGGTTGAGCTTGACGCTGCGCCCGTACTGCTCGGGAGAGAGCATCTGGTCGAGAAGGGCGTCGAGCTGCGCTTCGCCCCACGTGCCGCGGAGCTTGACGTTGGAAAAGACGCGCTTGATGTCGGCGACGTTGCCCGAGAGGGACTTCATCTCTCCCACGCTCTCGTACATCTTTTCGAGCCGTTCGCCGATCCTGTTGAAGCTGTCGGAGAGCTTTCCGTCGATGGAACTCGTCAGTTTGTCGTCCACCGTGCGGCGGATGCGCTCGAGATTCTGCGCGTTGGCGTCCACGATGTACTTGAGGTCCTCGGCAAGACGGTTCTGGATGCCCGTGAGCCGCGCTTCCGTCATGCGGTTGAGATTTTCCGTCGCACGGGCGGTATAGTCGGCGAGGGAAGAGATCTGGTCTATCTTTTGCGTGAGACGGTTGAGGCCCTCCCGCGAGACGTCGGACGGCTTTCCGCGCCGCACGAGGAGCGCGACGACCGCCGCGAGCGTCGCGACGCATAGAACGAGCATGATTGCAAGCAGTGCGATTTCCATAAAAACTCCTTTATGTTTCGAACGATTTTGTTTATTCGTCCACCCCTTGCCCACCCCTTGAGGGGTGGGTGCCCCGAAGGGGCGGAAGGGGTGTCCTTCAAAACAAAATACGTTCGAGCGAACTTACATTGTGCATCAATTAAGTCGCTCCGAAAACGTTATATGTACTGACATTAAGCCTACGGTAGTGTGGCGCGTCGCGACACTGCGCAGTTTGCGCGGCTTTGCGGGAACGCAAAGCCGTCGCCTGAAACGTAGGTCGCTCCTTTTCCAAAAAATCTTGCTTTGCAATATTTTTTGGATGCCTGTGGCTTTGGCGGGGGAACCTCGCTACGCGCAGTAATTTGAGAATGTTCCCCCCCATTCGTCACGGCTGCGCCGTGCCACCTTCCCCCCGCTGGGGGTAAGGTCTCGGCACAGAGCCTACCCCCAGCGGGGGGAGGCTCCCGCGCAGCGGGTGGTGGGGGGGATAATGCCATTCCGCATTTCATACGTCATCATAACGCTTAAGAGATCAGCTCTTTTGCCTTGCGGAGAAGGTGTTCCCGCTCGTTGCGGCGACCGTCGAGGGCGCAGTCGAGGAGCAGCGCACGGAGCACGTCCGCCGTGTCCTTGGGCGGAACGCCGAGCGCTTGGACGTCCAGCCCGTTGACCTTCAGCTCCTTGAGCGTGAAAGGCACCCGTTCCTCTTTCATTTCCCCGAGGATCCTTCTCCACTTTGCGACGGCGGGCGCCTCGGAGAGGTCGTCCTTGCAAGCCGAGTAGTCCGCCTGCTTGACGGCGAAAAATTCTTCCAAAAACGCAGAATATTGCACGATTTCCCGCCTTACCTTGCTCTCTTTCATCTTGAGATCGAGGTCCCGCATGTGCAGTCTGACGAGCCGACACACCCGCTCGGTGACGGCGGTCGGCGCCTTGAACCGCACGAGAATGTCCCGCGCGATCCTCTCGCCTTCCACTTCATGCCCGTGGTAATTTGCGTAGTGAAGGAAGCAATAGGGCTTTCCGACGTCATGCAGAAGGGCGGCGAGCCGCACGGACGGGGGGGAATAGAGGAGTGCCCGAAGGGAGTGTTCGAGCACGTCGTGGTCGTGGAAGGCGGGATTCTGGACCATGCCGTCGCCGAGGGTCAGCTCGGGCAGGATCTCCTCAAGGACTCCGATGTCCTTCAGAATGTGAAAACCGCGATATGGGGCGGTTTTTTCGCCTCTTTTCTCGTCCGCATGCAGCAAAAGAGTGAGTTCGCCGAAGATGCGTTCTGGGACGATGTCGTTGATGAGTTTTGCGTGCGTCTTTGCCCCCTCAAGGCATTCCGCATCGGGAGAAAAGCCCGTCTGCGCCGCCTGTCTTGCGAGCCGCAGGAGCCTCAACCCGTCCTCACCGAACACGCGGTCGGACGGCGCAACGGTGCGCAGGATGTGTTTGCGGATATCGTCCTCTCCGCCGAGGGGATCGACGAATTTTTCGCCGCTTATGTCGTAATAAACGGCATTGCAGCAGAAATCGCGCCGCCGTGCGTCCACCGCGATGTCGTCCGTGAAGGACACGGAAGCGGGGGCGTGGACGCCCGCCCGATAGGTGTCATGGCGGAAGCGGGTGAACTCTCCCTCCGCCGTCCCGTCCGAGATCTTCACCGTGCCCGTGCGGGGATAGACCGCGCGGACCTCGAACCCCGCCTTTTTCGCCGCGGAGACAAATTCCTCTTCCGTGCAGGCGGAGGCAAGATCCCAGTCGGACGACGGGGAGAGGGGAAGCCCGCAGAGGTAGTCCCGCACGCTCCCCCCGATGATATATAAAGAATGCTGACAGGCGTCCGCCAGTTTCAAAAAATTTTCGGGCAAACATTCGCGCATGGCAATATTATATCATGCCGCGGGCAGGATGTCAAACGGAACAAAATCGGCGCTTTTTTTCGATTAGCTCTTGCAAAAAGCGCGGAAGTATTGTAAGATATAGGGGAGAGGAATACAAAAGAGATGCTGCATTTGATCGTCAATCCGAATACGAAGAAGAGCGAAAAGGTCCTTGCCGAGGCGGAAGCCGTGCTTTCCGCCCGCAGCGTGCGGTACGACGTCTACCGTTCCAAGGATAGGGGAGACATCGCACGGGAAGTGCGGAGACTGACTTCCGCGGGGGAGACGACCGTCATCGCCGTCGGCGGAGACGGGACCCTCAACGAGGTCCTGACGGGCATTTCCGACCCCGAAAAAGCCGTTTTGGGACTCATTCCCGCGGGAACGGGCAACGACTTCGCCAAGCGTGCGGGCATTCCCTACGGGGCGAAAGCCATCGACCTCTTTTTGGGCGGAGAGCCGAAGTATACGGACTTTCTCGACTGCGGCGGGGGGAAGCGCAGCCTCAACATCGCGGGACTCGGGATCGACGTCGACATTTTGGAGCGCATCGAGCGGAAGAAGGCGGCGGGAAAGAAAATGTCCTACTTTTCGAGCCTGCTGCGCTCTCTCATCAAATATAAGCCCGTCAAGATGCAGATTATCGCGGATGGGGTCGAAAAAAGCTACTTCGTCCTCATCGCCGCGGCATGCAACGGCACCCGGTTCGGCGGCGGGATCCCGATCTGTCCGCCCGCCGTCATCGACGACGGAAAGATGGATCTCATCGCCGTCGACTGCCCGAAAAAGATCTTTTTACCCTACTATCTCATCAAATTGAAGCGCGGAAAGCTGCACAAGAACAAGATCTATCACCGCGTGCTGTGCGAGGAAGCGCACATTCTCCCGACGGGGACGCAGAGCGTCCAGCTCGACGGGGAACTCTTCGCCGCGACGGAGCTGCACGTGAAGATCGTGAGCGGCAAACTGCGCATGTATCGAGGCTGAAATGGGCAACCTGTATAAAGAAATTCTCGAACATATCCCGACGGCGGCGATCGTGTTCAACGAGGCGCTGCGGGTCAGATATTGCAACCGCTCCTTCCGCGCCTACTTCGGCGGGAAGGAGCGGGGAACGCTGGCGGACGCCGTCTCGTGCACCGAGGAAGAGCATTGCGGCAAGGGCGTCAAGTGTGCCTATTGCACACTGCGCGAATTCTTTCAGGATGCCGTGCGGTCGGACAGGATCTCCTTCCGTAAGCTCGTGTTCCGCAGGGGAAAGGATGCGCTCACCCTCCGCATCAAGGTGACGCCGATGGGGGACGGGGTCTATCTCGGCGTCGCCGACAGCGCGTACGAGACGGAGATCGCCCGTGAGATGTCCTCGGCGCAGGACATCCAGCAGCGCCTTCTCCCCGCCGCCAAGAGCGACGCGCCCTATTCCTACATGTACATTCCCTGCCGCGAGATCGGCGGAGACCTTCCCGACGTCTATGAGACGGATGGGGGGACGATGGGAGTCCTCGCCGACGTCTCGGGGAAGGGGATCTCCGCGGGCATGCTCTCTGCATTCGTGCGGGCGGGCTGGGACCGCGGCGAAATTTCCCCCGCACGGGCGATCTTGGGACTCAATGCGAAATTTCAGGAGCTGAACCTCGACGAACGGTCGTACGTCACCGCCGTCGCCGTCCGCATCGGACGGGAAGAGCGGGAACTCGTCTACTGTGCCGCGGGGCACAATGCGCCCATTCTCCTCAAGGGAGCGCACGGCATCGACGAGATCGTCATGAAGGCGCCGCCCGTCTCGACGTGGATGCCCGATTTCGGCTATCGGGACGACAAGATCCCCTACGAAAAGGGGGATATCCTCGTCCTTCTGACGGACGGGGTCATCGAGAGCAGGAGTCCCTCGGGCGAACAGTTCTCCCTCGAGCGGGTGGAAGAGATCCTGCGCTGTTCGGAGAACGCCCAGCGGTTCATCGAGCGGCTCAAGGCGTCGCTCAAGGAGTTCTGCGGCACCTTCAACGACGACATCACGGCGATCGCGTTCGACCTCTCCTGAAAAAAGGACCAAAAAGAATGTCGGGACCTTGCAAAACAGCCCGAAAAAATGACAAAACAGACCGTTTTCGGAATTATTTTTTCAAAACTCATTGACAGGTCGCGCGGACGGGACTAAAATAGAGCCGATGCGGGGCGGAACGTTTGGGGAAGTTCCTCCGCCGCGGGGGGAAAGGATGAAACAAACAAAGAGCGGAACAAAAGCACGGAGAGCGAGCGCTGCGGCGGTCGCGCTCCTTTTTCTGCTCTTGACGGCGGGATGCGACATCAATGTCGGCATTCCCGACTTTTCGACGCCGACCCCGACCGTCACGGGCGTCACCCTCTTCGTCTCTGCCGCGGAGATCGCGACGGGAGCGCAGTTCAGGCTCTCGACGGCGCCCGCGGGCGAGGACGACTTCTGGGTCTGTTCCGACGAGGACATCGCCTCGGTGGAAAACGGTCTCGTCACGGGACTCAAGGCGGGAACGGCGGTCGTCACCGTCTCCAACGGCAGGGAGATGCAGTCGTGCGCTCTGACCGTCAAAGAGGACGCCGTCGGCTTGAAAGTGACGGGTTCGGACGCCAACATCGCCCTCGGGGACACCCTCGTCTTTGAAACGGGACTTCCCGACCGCGTCTCGGTGGAGTGGGATACCTCGGAGCCGACCGTCGCGACCCTCGAAGAGGGCGTCTTTACGGGCATTGCGGCGGGGGAGACGACCGTCTCCGCGGCATATGAGGAATATTCGGACGATTACACCGTCACCGTCTTGGGCGGAGAGGGGGTAAGGCAGCTCCTCTGGGCGGACGAATTTGACGGACAGACCCTCGACGGGAGCAAGTGGGAATTCCAGAACGGCGTGCAGGACGTCTACCAAAACGACGGAAAGACCGCATACGGTCCCATGTTCTGGGGGAACAACGAACTGCAGTACTACACGCGGGACGCCGTCACGCTCGCGGAAGGGGTCATGGAGATCACGGCGGCGGCGAAGGGGGGACTCCCCGACGGCAGGGAATTCACTTCGGCGCGGATCGCGACCCGCGACAGGGGTTATTGGACGTACGGCTACTTCGAGGCGCGGATGAAGCTTCCCGAGGGCGCGGGCATGTGGCCCGCCTTCTGGCTGCTTCCCCAGCCCGAAAGGGGCATGGGCACCCAAAACCGCTACGGCGGCTGGGCGGCGAACGGCGAAATCGACATCATGGAAGCGCGGGGAAGGTATCCCTATGAAGTGGGGAACACCGTCCACTTCGGCGGAAACCCGAGCACCTATCTCGCATACGGCGCCAAACTGCAGTCGCCCATCTCCGAATGGCACACCTACGGACTGGAATGGCGGAGCGATCATCTCTCATGGTTCGTGGACGGCGTGGAGACGTACAGGGTGAAGAACACCTCGTGGCACACCGATTCGCCGCTCGGGGCGGGCAACCCCGCGGCGCCCTTCGACCAGCCCTTCTACATCGTCATCAACCTCGCCGTGGGGGGGAACTATGACGGCGGCGTCCGTCCCGACCCTTCCTTCACGTCCGCCGCGATGGAAGTGGATTACGTCAGAGTGTACGCGTAAAGAGAACTCAAAACGGCAGAGAGCCGTTGTTGGATAGAGGAAATCAAGGAGGAAACTTATGAGACAAAGACTGATGGCAGCCCTGACTGTTCTGTTCGCGCTTGTGCTCGGGCTTGCCGTACTCACTGCCTGCGGAGATTCGGGCAGTTCGGGCGGATCGGGGGACATCTCCCTCTCGGTGGAGTCCTGCGAACTTGACGTCGGCGAGACGAAACTCATCGTCGCAACGTCCAAGGACGGCGGGAAGGTGACGTGGACGACGTCCGACGACAGCATCGTCCATATCGTGACCCAAGTCGCCTCGCGGGGGATCGTCACGGTTCAGGCGATGAAGGACGGCAATGCGACGCTGACGGCGACCAACGAGGCGGGCAAGTCCGCAACGTGCGCAGTCAAGGTCGAAAAATACACCGTCTCCATCGCAGAGGGGACAAAGGACGTCACGGGCGGAACGGTGACCGTTCTCCGCAACGGCACCACGCTTGCCTATGAGGGAAAGACGCTCCAAGCCACGATCTACCGCGCGGGCGAGGCGACGGACGAGACAGCCGTCTGGTCCTCTTCCGACGAGGCGGTCGTCACCGTCGAGAACGGCGTTCTGACGGCGCACGACATCGGCACGGCAGTCATCACCGCGAAGCGCTCCAAGGGCGTCGCGGAAGCAACGGTGACGGTCGAAGTCAAGTGGGATACGGCGCCGACGGGCTGGTACAAGATCCTGCACGGCGGCGAGACGAACGCGCTCGGCGCCAATGTCGGCAAATGGACCTGGACGGGCGACGAGGGCTGGGGCGGTTCCACGCCAACTCTCTCGGGGGACGGCTTTGCGGACGGCGGTGCCGAATTCTCCTTCTCGGGCAACACGGGCTGGAGATGGTACGGCATGCAGCTCTTCTACAAGAACAGCTCCAACCTCGACGGGCACGTCTACAAGGTGACATTCACGCTCACTTCCGACGCGGACGGCATGATCACCGTCAACGATTTCGAGTTCGACCTTCAAAAGGGGAAAAATACCATCGAAGCGTACCGTCTCGAGGGGAAGGACAACGCATCTGTCTACATCAACATGGCGGTGCATGACAAGATCAGAAACAACATGAAGCCCCGCCGCACGGCGGATTCCACCGATGCGAGCGAAAACTTCGACCCGTACCGCGTGGAAGAGGCGAACATGAAGATCGAGGACCTCAAATTCGAGGAAGTCAAACCCACGCAGCTGCTCGCGCCGACATCCTTTGCCCTCAACGACGTCACCGTGGACGGCAAGGCGGAGAAGGAGATCGCCGTCACCGATCCCAACCCGACGAAGAGCTTCGAGGGCTATGTCGTCGGATTCTTTGAGGGCGATGCGGAAGATCCGAGCTATACGCAGGTCGTCATGAAGCCTTGGGACGAGACGACGGACATTCTCGAGACGATGAAGGTAAAGGACGGCAAGATGCTCCTCGACACTTCCTATGTGAAGGGCGGGACGTACACCGTCAAGGTCCGCTCGTACACGGACGATCCCCGCTACAGCGACAGCGGCTGGAGCAGCGGCGTCAGCTGCACCGTCGAAGAGCATGCGATCTCCTACGAACCCGCGCCTTCCTACCGTGCGCTCGACCGCGGCATCGGCAAACTCTACTACTGGTCGGAATGGAACATGATCTCGAATGCCAAGTTCGAGAACGGCACCCTTTCCTTCCGCCTCGGGCAGGAGTCCGACTGGTACAGCGACCAGTTCTATTACACGACGAACGAACTTGTTGACAAGCATCTCTATGAACTGACCTTCAAATTCAAGGGCGTCATCGAGACGGTGGACGCGAGCGGGAATACCGTCGAGACGGTCAGAGACCTCTCGGGCAAACAGATCGTCGTCAACAGCCAGCGCGTCGACCTCGGCAACGGCGAGCAGACCGTCACGGTCAGATTCTTCTATGAGAAGAACGATCAGGTCCTCGGGATCCAGCTCGGCAAGCCGAACGACGACTGGAGCGCGACCGTCAAGGGCGCGGGGCTTGACAGCGGCAAATATTACTTCTCCGACATTCAGTTCAAGGATTTGAGCGATCCCGAGGCGAACGCTCCGATGTACTACGGCGAACTCCTCGCCGACACGGCGACCGTCACCGACGAACTCGCCTACTGGTACGCCGCAAGCGGAAAACTCACCTATGTGGAGGAATTCGGCGACTGGATGGCAAACGGCGCCACCATGCACTCGATGAGTTCGACTCCGAACAGCGCGAGCGACACGGGGTACAGCTACACCTTCGACTACACGGTCGATCCCATCGAGGGGAGATTCTGCAACTGGATCGTGCGCTTCTTCTACAAGAAGAGCGGGCTTGTCACGAACGGGGACTATAAACTCACCCTCGTGCTCAACTCGAGCGCGTCGGGCGACGTCATGATCAACGGCACGACGCTCACCCTGCAAGAGGGCGAACATGAGTATCATATCTTCTACAAGGAGAGGGCGGGCATGTCCCTCTGGATGAACATGGCGACGGACTACAGCATGATCCTCGACGAGACGCTCACCATCAAGTCGCTCAAGTGGGAAGAGGGGACGAGGACTCCCCTGACGGCGCCCACGGGGTCCGTCACGGACGGCGTCGTCACCTTCACGAACCCCAACACCGTCGGCGTCGACCACGCCGAGATCGGTCTCTTCAGCGGCGACAGGCTCGTCTCCACGCAGAAGATCACAAACAACGAAAAGATCGACGACTCCGTGCACATGAACGGGTCGTACACCGTCAAGCTCCGCCTCTGCGGCACGGACGAGTATGCGGACACCGATTGGGTGACGATCGGCAACTACACCGTGACGGGCGGATTCAACATCGGGCAGGGCACGATGTCGGACGCCGTCTCGAATGCGGGCGAATGGTACGTCTGGCTCGATACGCCCGAGCAGGAAGGCTCCGCGGCGATGCTCAATAAGGCAGAGATCGACAGGGCGGCAAAGAAACTCACCGTCGGCTACACGACGAGCGGCACCCCTCGGCTCGGCTACAGCGTCCAGCTCTTCTATGAGGACCCGAACGCCGTTACGGGCAAGACGTACACTCTCTCCCTCAAGGTGAAGCTCTCCGTCAGCGGGATCATCACGATCAACGACAAGCAGATCACCTTCGTTGCGGGACAGGAACAGGACGTCGAGATCGTCTATACCGAAAAGGGCAGGGGCGACGAGGACTGGAACGCGGGCGCTTCCATCAGCATTCAGATGGGCGTCTATCAGGCAACGCCGATCATGGCAGCCGAGATCACCCTCTCGGGCTGGTCGATTACGGAACTGACTTCCAACCCCAACGGCGACGAGTATTATCTGACCGAAACGGAGCTGGGAGAAGGGCAGATCCCCGCCGATTCCACCTTCTACTACTGGTCGGAATGGGATATGATCACGAACGCGACCTTCAACAAAGGCACGGTGTCCTTCCACTACGGCACGCAGGGGAACTGGTACAGCGACCAGATCTTCTATAACAGCCTCGCATTCCCCAAGGAAGGGACCTATTCCTTCTCGGTGAAGGTCCATACCACGGTCGCAGGCATGGTCCGCATCAACGGCAAGCCCGTCACGCTCGAGGTGGGGGACAACACCGTCACGGTCGAAACATGCAACGGCATGTTCTCCATGCAGATGGGTCTCCCCGTGAATAAGACGGCAGAGGGCGATTACGATTATTCGGATAACCGCAGTTCGTCCACGCTTGCCAATGCCGACATCACCCTGTCCGAATTCAGATGGACGGCGGCGGACGGCACGGTGTACGGTCTCGACGGAAGGATCTCGTAAGATCTCATTCGCTGCGGCGCACTGCGCCGCAGCGTTTCCGCTTTGAAAACAAGGATCAGGAGGAAAATATGAAAATCAGATTCGGAGTCAAGCAGATCGTGCTCGCGGCGGTCGCCGCCGTGCTCGTCGGCGTGCTCATCGCGGGGAACATCATTCTCAACAACTATGCGCCCATTCTGCACGGCTTCTTCGGCGGATATGCCGCATCGATGGAAGGGACGAGCGCAACGAGCGAGGAATCCGTCTTTGCGGATCAGGTCATTCAGGACGTCGCCGAGGACAGCATGGTCCTTCTCAAGAACGAAAAGGACGAGGAAGGGAAGCCCTACCTTCCCTATTCCGTCTCGGACAAGGTCAATCTCTTCGGCTGGGGCGCGACGGACTACGGCTTCCTGCTCGTCGGCGGCGGAAGCGGCGGCACGAACATCACGAAGGAAAAGCCCAACCGCGTGACGCTGACGGAAGCGTTCAAGGCGCAAGGACTCGAATACAACGAAGAATTGACGAGAGCGTATGTAGATTTTTCCGATTTCGACGCGGACTACCGTTCGGGCGGCTCCACGGGCGCAGACGTTGAGCTGAGCCTCAAAAATCCCCCCGAGAGCTTCTATACCCAGCAGCTCATGACAAACGCTTTGGCGTATTCAGACAAGGCGATCGTCGTGCTCTCCCGCTGGGGCGCCGAGAACGGCGGCGGCGAAGAACTCAAGAATATCGGAAAGTACGGCGGCGGCACCTTCCTCGAACTGACGGAAGAGGAAAAGGTCATCTTCCGCAAACTTGCGGAGTACGGGTTCACCGTCACCGTCCTTCTCAACACGACCAACCCCCTCGAACTCAAGTTCCTCGAGGAGTACGACAACATCAAGGCTTGCCTGTATGTCGGGATCCCGGGGCAGTCGGGCTGCATGGCGATCCCCAATCTGCTGTTCGGCTCCAAGATCACCGAAGACGGCGAGGTCGAGATCAGCCCTTCGGGACGGCTCAACGACACCTACGCCTACAGCTGGCAGGAAAACAGCCCCAACTACAACAACGTCGGCGTGACGACCAACATCGCCTACAAAGAGGGCATCTATGTCGGCTACAAGTGGTACGAGACCGCGGAGGCGGAGGGCTTCTTTGCAGGAAAGGGGACGAGCTATGAGAACGTTGTGCAATTTCCCTTTGGCTACGGACTCTCCTATACGACCTTCAAGCAGACCATAAAAGAAGTGACGCATGAGGGAGATAAGGTCTACGACAGCGCCGAACTCTTGGGCGAGGGCGAATATAAAGTCACCGTCGAAGTGGAGAACACGGGAGAGCATGCGGGCAAGGAAGTCGTGCAGCTCTACTACACCGCTCCTTACACCTCGGGCGGGATCGAAAAGGCGAGCATCAATCTCCTCGCATTCGGCAAGACGGGACTTCTGGATCCCGGGCAGAAGGAAGAGGTCGAACTCATCTTCACCGCCTACGGCATGGCATCCTACGACGATTACGACAAGAACAAAAACAATTTCAAGGGCTATGAACTCGACAAGGGACTGTACGAAGTCAAGCTCATGCAGAACGCCCACACGCCCGTTGCGGGGACGGGGAACGAAGTCAAGATCTCCTTCAATTCCACGAACGGGATCACATTCGAGACGGACCCCGTCACGGGGAACAAGGTCGAAAATCTCTTCACGGGGGACAACGCCTATGCAGGCGTCCCGATCGACGGCAGCAACGGCGTCAACGGCGGCGTCACCTATCTCTCGAGAGAGAATGGCTTTGCAAACTACAGCAGCGCGATCACGCCCGTCGGCACGGTGACGCAGCTCGCAACGGATCAGAGGGGTTCGGTCGGCAACAAGAGCGGTTATACCTACACGGGGTACGAAACGAAGGCGATCAAGGACGAAGTCGCGACCTATCAATACGGCGCGAACAAGACGCTCACGATCGTCTCCTTGGACGACGAGGACGAGTCGGCTCCCACCCTCGCCCAGCTCAACGGTACCGAGCAAGCCGTGTTAAAGACGCAGACATGGCTCCTCGAGGTGCTCTTCGGAGAGGATCGGACTGCGGCGGAGGAATTCTGGGACCTTCTTCTTAACCAGCTCACCCAGACCGACATCAAGAACCTCATCGGCATGAGCGGATTCAAGACGGTCGCGCTCGAGTCCATCGGCAAGCCGCTCAACACCGACAAGGACGGTCCCGCGGGCTTCAACAACAACGTCGTCGATGCAAATACGATGACGCCCTTCCCCACTTTCCCCGCAGAGACCCTCTCGGGCTGCTCGTGGAACACGGAATTGATGTACGAGATCGGGCACGCGCAGGGACTCATCGGCACGTCCATGGGCGTGCAGGGCTGGTATGCCCCGGGCGTCAACCTGCACCGTTCTCCCTACAATTCGAGAAACTATGAGTATTACAGCGAGGACGGCAGACTTTCGGGCTATATGGCGGCAAAGACCATCGAGGGCGCGAAGGACTACGGCGTGTATTGTTATCTGAAGCACTTCGTGCTCGCCGAGAGCGGACAGAACTCCAACGAGTGGTATGAGTGGATCACGGAGCAGGCGCTCCGCGAGAACTACTGCAAGCCCTTCGAGATCGCCGTCAAGGTAGGCGGGGCGAACGCCATGATGTCCGCCTTCAACTGCGTCGGCGCCATTTGGTCAGGCTACAACCATGCGCTCCTGACGACGATGCTCCGCGAGGAGTGGGGCTTCCAAGGCTCCGTCATCACCGACTGGGGGCAGGACTACATGGGCAACTACGGCAGAGCGATCAAGGCGGGCAACAACATGTGGCTCCGCAACGAAAGTTCGGCTGCCGACATCAAGTTCGACGGCGCGGGCGAGGAGTATGCCGCAAGGCAGTCGGCAAGGGGGATCCTCTATACCTATCTCGACACCCTCTACACGTCGGGGCTTGAATCGCAGGCGCCGACGGCAGCGCCCTTCTCGCCGCTCTTCGTCTCGCTCTGGACGATCGTCGACGTCGTGCTCGTGCTCGGGATCGCGGCATGCGTGCTGTTCTTCTTCTGGTCGCCGAGAAAGAAGCTGCCCGAGGGAACGGCTGCTTCCAGACTGAAGGAAGAGATCCCCGAGGAACTTCCCGAGAATTCTCCCGAAGAGAAGAAAGAAGACGCACCCGCCGATGCGCCCAAGGACGATTCGGAGAAATAATGAAATAAAAACAACGGCAGGTACCTGCCGTTGTTTTTATATTGAGTGAATAACACCCCTTCCGTCACTGCGTGACACCCACCCCTCGAGGGGTGGGCAAGAGGGACCTTGGCTCCCCCTTGAGGGGGAGCTGTCGCCATCGGCGACAGAGGGGGTGTCTCTGTGCGATCGCGTCATGCTGCCTGTGCGCTCAATTTCGCAAAGATAAATACACCATGAGGACGGCGATGTCGGCGGGGGAGACCCCCGAGATGCGTTCCGCCTGCCCGAGACTGAGCGGCTTGATCTTGTTGAGCTTTTCCCGCGCCTCGAGACGCAGCCCCTCGATCGTTTCGTAGTCGAGGTCGGGCGGAAGGGGCTTCCCTTCCATGCGCCGCGCCTTCTCCGCTTCCGCCTCCGCCCGCTTGAGGTAGCCCTCGTATCTGATCTCCGTTTCGCAGGAGAGCATGACGTCCTTGGGAAGGTCACGGGGGAGAGAGAAGACTTCCGCGATCTCCGAAAGGGGAATGCCGCGGCGGATGAGATCCGCATAGCTGACGCCCGCGGTGAGAGGGGGCTCGCCGTGTTTTCGCACGACCATGTCCGCGATCCCCTGTTCGGCACGTCCCTTGAGAAGGTCCATGAGTCCGTCCCGCTGTCTTTTGCGGTTTCGGTATACCATGTACCGCCTTTCATCGACAAGCCCGCAGGCATGTCCGTATTCGGTGAGCCGCAGATCGGCGTTGTCTTGCCGCAGGGAGAGGCGGAATTCCGCCCGCGACGTCATCATGCGATAGGGTTCGTCCGTGCCCTTCGTGACGAGGTCGTCGAGGAGCACGCCGATGTATGCTTCGTCCCGCCGCAGGACGAGCGGGGGAAGATCTCGCAGCTTGAGCGAGGCGTTAATGCCCGCCATGAGTCCCTGCGCCGCCGCTTCCTCATAGCCGCTCGTGCCGTTGATCTGTCCCGCCGTGAAGAGTCCTTCGACGCGCTTATATTCGAGGGTCGGATAGAGGTCGAGGGAGTCGATGCAGTCGTATTCGATCGCATAGGCATAGCGGACGATGTCGCAGTGTTCGAGTCCCTTGACCGTACGGTACATTTCTTTCTGCAGATCGTGGGGAAGGGAAGTGGACAGCCCCTGCACGTAGACCTCGGTCGTGTCTGCCCCCTCGGGTTCCAGAAAGAGCTGATGGCGGGGCTTGTCCGCGAACCGCACGACTTTCGTCTCGATCGAGGGACAGTACCTCGGTCCCGTCGAGGAAATCTGCCCGTTGTAGAGGGGAGCGCGGTCGAGATTTTGAAGGATGACCTCGTGCGTCCTTTCGTTCGTCCACCCGAGATGGCAGGGCGTCTGCTCTTCGGGGACGGTTTCGTTCAAAAAGGAGAATGGATACGTATTTTCGCCCGCTTGGACGTCGAGGGCGGAGAAGTCCACCGTCCTTCCGTCGAGACGGGCGGGCGTCCCCGTCTTGAACCGCCTGACGCGAAAGCCGAGGGAGAGAAGGGACTGCGTGAGCGCGGTCGCCCGCGAGAAGCCGTTCGGACCGCTCTCCGCGACCGTTTCGCCCGTGATCGTCTGCGCGTTGAGATAGACGCCCGTCGCGACGACGACGGCGCGGCAGGAAAAGATCCCCCCGTACGTCGTCCTGACGCCGACGACGCGAGGGGGAAGAACACCCCTTCCGTCACTGCGCGACACTCCGTCGAGGGGCGGGCAAGCGGGATCTTGACTCCCCCTTGAGGGGGCGTCATTCAAATTCTCCACCAAGATCTCCGCCGCTTCGCCCTGCACGATGCGAAGATTTTTCGTGTGCTCGAGGACGCGCTTCATCTCGGTGTGATACTTGTTCTTATCCACCTGCGCACGGAGAGACTGCACGGCGGCGCCCTTTCCCTCGTTCAGCATCCGATATTGCAGGGCGCACTTGTCGGCGACGAGACCCATTTCCCCGCCGAGCGCGTCGATCTCACGCACTAAATGCCCCTTCGCCGTACCGCCGACGGAGGGGTTGCAGGGCATGAAGCCGATACTGTCGAGATTGAGGGTGAGCATGACGGTCGAACATCCCGTCCGCGCGAGGGCGAGGGCGGCTTCGCACCCCGCATGTCCCGCGCCGATGACGACGGCGTCAACGCTTCCTTCCGAAAAAGTACGCATAGTCGTTGAAATGAATGATTTTGCCTGTTTTTTGTTTCCCGAGGGGGGGATGACGTGGATACCCTTGGCTCCCCTCGGGGGTCCCGCTTTCTCTTGTCGCCCCTCACAGGGGAGATGTCGAGGCGTAGCCGAGACAGAGGGGTTTTAACCCCTTTGGCTCACTACGTTCGCCACTTCCCCTAAAAGGGGCAGCGAGAGGAAAACTGCGGTGACCCACACCCCTACCCCTCTCCCATGGAGAGGGTGGACTTGAACCCCCTCCGTGGGAGGGGGATGTCGCAACGCGACAGGGGGTGGGGCGTGTTCTCAATCGCTGCGCGTGGCGGGGTCTCCCCGCCAAAGCGCACCCCATTTGCCACACTACCGTAGGCTTAATGTCCCTACAAATAACGTGTTCGGAGTGACCTAATTGATGAACAACGTTACATCGCTCGCGCGGATTTATTTTGCGAAGCAAAAGAAATCGCGCGAAATTAATTTTATTGTTTCAGTACCGCGCTCTTGATGTCGTTGACGTCCTTGGTCGTGGCGTCGGAGACCTTCATGAGCGAGGCGATCTTGTCGCGCGAGTAGATGACCGTGGCGTGGTCCCTGCCGCCCATCTCCTTTCCGACGGTGACAAGGGGGAGCGCCAGCATTTCGCACATGAGATAGGTGCAGATCTGTCTCGCCCGCACGAGTTCCGCCCGCTTGTTCTTGCCGAGAAGGGCGTCCCGCGAGATCGAGAAGTGTGTGCACGTCGCATGGATGATGCTCTCGGGGGTGACGACCGCCGTCTCGTCCACATTGATGGCTTCCTGCAGGGCGGTCGCGGCGAGCTTGAGGGTGATCGGCTCCTCATGCAGTTTGCTCGCAAAGATGACCGTGTTGAGCCTTCCTTCGAGCGTCCGCACGTTGCTGTCTGAATTTTTCGCGAGGAAATTGAGGACATCGTCGGGCACGACATACTTTTTCTCGAGCGCCTTGCGCTTCAGAATGGCGATCTTCGTTTCGAGGTCGGGCGGCTGGATGTCTGCGATGAGTCCCCCCTCGAAGCGGGTGCGGAGACGTTCCTCGAGCGTTGTCAGGTCCTTTGCGGGGCAGTCGGAAGAGATGACGATCTGCTTATTCTGCGAGGAAAGTTCGTTGAAGGTATGGAAGAAGGCTTCCTGTACGCCGTATTTCCCCGCCCAGAACTGGATGTCGTCGATGAGGAGCACGTCCACACCCCTGTAGCGGTTGCGGAAGCGGGATTCCCTGCCTTCGCCCTTCCTTGCAAGGCTGTCGACAAATTCGTTGAGAAACTGTTCGCTCGTCGTGTATTTGACCTTGAGCGTCGGTCTCTTCTCCTTGAGTTCGTTGACGATCGCCTGCATCAGGTGCGTCTTGCCGAGACCCGTTCCGCCGTAGATATAGAGGGGATTGTATTCCGCCCCGGGGTTGTTGGCGACCGACCGCGCCGCCGCATAGACGAACTTGTTGGACGAACCGACGACGAAGGAGTCGAAGGTATAGCGGTTGTCGACCGTGACGGGGGAGTCCTCAAAGGCGTCGGGCAGGTTGTCGAGGGTGTATTCCTCGCTCCCGTCCACGACGATGGCAACGTCCGAAAGCCCCACATCGGCGGTCTTGACCGCCTCGCGGATCTGGGAAAGATGATGGGTCGTCACCGTCTTTGCGACGAGTTCATCCTCCGCCTTCAGGACGAGGGTGCGGTTGACGACGTCCACAGGCTCGAGATTCTCGATGAAGGCGCCGTAGGGGATGGGCATGACGAGCTGCTTGATGCGCTCGCGGATCTTCGCCCAAAGATAATCGTACTCTGTTTTTTTTGCCATTTTATCCTCGCAAATGATTTGAGTTTTTTCGGGAATTTGATATAATAAGCAAGAGGGGATCTCCCCGTAACTCCATTATAATACAAATTCGCCCGAAAAGAAAGTGATTTTGCGGATAAATCGTCATGGTGATCAAAAAATTGACCTTGCACAACTTCAGAAATTATGAGGATGAGGCCTTTTCCTTCGACGAAGGTCTCAATGTGCTCACAGGCAAGAACGCACAGGGCAAGACCAACTGCGCCGAGGCAGTCTACTACCTCTGCACGGGGTCCTCGCTGCGCATCCGCCATGACAGACAGCTCATCCGCCACGGCGAAAGCTGCGCAAGCATTTCCGCGGACGTGAAGAGCCGCTACGGCTCCCTCGCCCTGCGGGCGGATATCTATGAGACCAAACGGGAACTGTTTGTGAACGGAAACAAACTTTCCCGCGCGGTCGATTTCTTGGGAAACATGAACGCGGTGTTCTTCTCCCCGGGGGAACTCCGCCTCATTCAGGACGGTCCCGACGAGCGGAGACGCTTCCTGAATTTGAGCATTTCGCAGACGTCGCGGGAGTACTGCACGGCGCTCCTTCGCTACCAGAAGATCCTCGACCAGCGCAACAATCTCCTCAAAAATCACGATATATCGATGATTTTGGAGACTTTGCCCGTATGGGACGAGCAGATGAGCCTGTATGCTTCCCGCCTCATTTCGCGCAGACGGGCGTTTTTGAGGCAGCTCTCTCCCCTTGCGGAAGAGGCGCATGCCTTCCTTACGGACGGGGCGGAACGCCTTACGGTCGGCGCCGAAGAGCGGGAAGAGTCGGAAGAGCAGATCCGCACAAGACTGTTAAAGGAATTTGACTATTCGCGGGAGAGAGACCTGCGGCTCGGCTTCACGACGGTGGGACCGCACCGCGACGACGTCAAGATCGCCATTGACGGGGAAGAGGCGCGGGGATTTGCCTCGCAGGGACAGGCGCGGACGGCGGCGCTCTCCCTCAAGCTCGCCGAACTCAAGATCTTCGAGACGCTGACGGGGGAGCCGCCTGTGCTCATTCTCGACGATGTCATGAGCGAACTCGACCTTCCGCGGCGGAAGAAACTCCTTTCCCGCATCAGGGACGTGCAGTGTATCCTCACCTGCACGCACGCCGAGCGCGTCCTCTACGGGACGGACTGCAAAAAAATCAGGATCCAAGGGGGGAAGATCGTTCCATGAGGGCGGACCTGCACATCCACACCTACTATTCGGACGGCAGACATTCCCCCGAGGAGATCGCCGCCTTTGCAAAGGGGAACGGCGTCTCCCTCATCGCCGTGACCGACCACGACTCCATGGACGGCATGGACGAAAAGCGTGCGGCGGCAACGGAGAGGGGACTTCTCTTCGTGAACGGCTGGGAAGTGTCCGCCTATGCGGGCTGCAAGGTGCATGTTCTCGGCTATTGCTGCCAAAAAACGCACGCTTATGATGCGTTTTTGCAGGAGAGAAAGGAAGGCGCCCTTCTCCGTGCAGCCGATATCCTGAAGAAGGCGAACGCCTATCTTCACACCCGCGTGACGGTCGAAGATGCGATCGCCGAGATGGCGGTGAAGGACTCCCCGCTCCACACCATGCACATCGTGCGGGCGGTCGCCAAGGCGGTGAACGCTTCCCCGACGCAGCTTTACCCCGTCCTCTTCGACGTCGGGAAGCCCGCCTATTCGGAGATCGGCAGACCCTCTCCCTTCGACGCGCTCGAGGTCATCCATGAGACGGGCGGGATCGCCTCGCTCGCCCACCCGGGGCGCATTCAGATGGGGGAAGAGGAGAAGCTCAAACTCATGGACGCCCTCGTTGAACGGGGGCTGGACGGAATAGAAACCGTCCATTCGCAGCATACTTTGGAAGAGACGGAGCGCTTTCGGCGCTATGCCGCGGAGCGGGGACTCCTCATGACGGGCGGATCGGACTTCCATGCAGACGGTTCTCCGAGAAAGATCGGCGAGCCGCCCTTTGTCCCCGATGAAAGACTCCTGTCGGCGCTCGGTCTTTGAGAGGAGCGAATGAAAAAACAAATGATACTCTTTGCGCTCTCTCTTTTGGGGAGCGCTCTTTTTTTGGGCGGCTGGACGTTCGGCAGAGTGAAACAGGGGGTCGTCGTCGACGGCGTCGAGGTCGGCGGACTCTCCTTCGCGGCGGCGGAACGGGAAGTCCGCCTTCGTCTCCGCTCCGCGCTCCCGCCCTTCATCGTCCGCACGGAAGAGGGGGACGAACTGTTCGAGACGGGCTTTACGGACGACCTTGACAGCCTTCTCCGCCACGCAAAGAGGGGGGAAGAGCTGCACGCGAACATCGCAAGGATCTGGGTGGACGCCGAAGAAGAACTCTCCGCCCTCTGTCAAAGGCACACAATTCCGCCGCAGGACGCGACGCTGTCATTTTCGGCAAGAGGGTTCGCATATTCCAAGGAAAAAGTTGGAATGGGGTGCGATTTTCAGAGACTTCTCTCCGACGTGACGGAAGCGCTCAACGAGGGTCGGACGGAAGTTTTTCTGCATACATTCCCCATTTTTCCGAAAGAGACGGAAAAAACTTTGCGTGCGCGTACGCAGGCGCTCGCTTCCTATACAACGTACTATGACGCCGCCAACACGTCCCGCGCCCACAACATCGCCCTCGCCGCGAGCAGGCTTTCGGGGTCGGCGATCGGTCCCGGGGAAGAGTTCTCCTTCAACGCCGCCGTCGGCAAGCGGACGCGCGAAAACGGCTTCGAAGAGGCGAAGGTCATCAGCGGCGGGGAATTCGTGACGGGCGTCGGGGGCGGGGTGTGCCAAACGAGCACGACGCTCATGAATGCCGCGCTCCTTGCGGGGTTGAAGGTCACGGAGAGCCGTCCCCACTCCCTTGCGGTCGGCTATGTTCCGCCCTCGCGGGATGCCATGGTCTCCGACGGCTCCGACCTCAAATTCGTCAACCCGTACGATGTTCCCGTCTATCTTTTGGGACTTGCGGGCGGCGGAAAGGTGCAGTTCACCTTCTACGGTCTCCCCGACGGCAGGACATACGAGGTCGAGAGCAAGGTGCTGCTGACCGCCGAACCGCCCGCGGAGAAGATCGTGGAAGGGGATGAGGACGGATGGATCCGTGCGCCCAAGCAGGGGATCGCGAGCGAGAGCTATCTGCTCGTCTATCGGGACGGAACACTGCTCTCCCGCACCCTTCTCCGCCGCGACACCTACGCCGCCGTGCAGGGAATACGGCAAGTCAAGAGGGAAGAGGAGTAGGCTCTCATACCCTCTCCATGGGAGGGTGGTAGGGGTGTGGGTCACCGCTTTTCTCGTCGCCCCTCACAGGGGAGATGTCACGAGCAACGCGAGTGACAGAGGGGTTTTGAAACCCCTTTCCCCTCGCAAGCTCGGGGACTTCCCCTAAAAGGGGCAGCGAGGGGTACAACTTCTCCCCGTCCCCCGTACGTCATTCCGAACGCATGTGAGGAATCTCGTCCTTGAGATTTCTCGGCTACGCCTCGAAATGACGTGAATGCAGAGTCCCCTTGTCGCCCCTCACAGGGGAGATGTCGAGGCGTAGCCGAGACAGAGGGGTTTCAAAACCCCTTTCCCCTCGCAAGCTCGGGGACTGTCTCGGACGGGTAGAGACCCGTCCTCGGTCACCGTTCGCGCGGGATAATGCGCTCACTCACCGCAAAACGCAGCGCACAGCACACCGTGCTGATGCGCAAGAATTGCGTTTTGCGACCCTAAAAGGGGCAGCGAGACCTGACGCCCCACTGGGGTAAGCAAATTCCATGGCAACATCGATTTTTAATTTTTCATGTTCAATTTTCAATTTCGATCGAAAAACGGTTGCATTCTTTTCGGAAATCGTATATAATGGCACTTGACTTCGGGCGGTCCTCTGCCGAAAGGGGCACGAACGCCGCGTATTACAGGAGGTAAAGTCATGGGACTCATCGAGCAGATCGAAGCGGAAGGCTTGAAAGAGAATGTCCCCCAGTTCAATGTCGGTGACACCGTCAAGGTCGGCTACCGTATCATCGAAGGCGGGAAAGAGCGTATCCAGAACTTCGAAGGCGTCGTCATTGCCAAAAAGGGCGGCAGCATCCGCGAGACCTTCACCGTCCGCCGTCTTTCGTTCGGCGTCGGCGTCGAGCGCTGCTTCCCGCTCCACTCTCCCAAGGTCGCGTATGTCAACGTGGTGAGAGCGGGCAAAGTCCGCAGAGCAAAGCTGTACTATCTGCGCGGACGTACGGGCAAGGCTGCCAAGATCAAGGAAAAGAAGTAAAAAAAATCGGGTCTGCCGAAGGTCACGGCGGACCCTTTTTTTGTCCGTTTCCCCGAGAGAAGGGGAGTTCGGAGAAGTTGTAAAAAAAATTTGTATAAAATGTCCGAAAAATCATTTACAATTTTAACGCAATCGGTTAGAATAGAAAATACTAACTTATAATAGGAAATACCTCTTATGAAGAAAATCACCAAAAAGCAATTCAAACTCACCCCGTTCTTCATCGCCTTTCTCGCGATCGCGCTCGTCTTTCTTGCGGTCGGAATGGGGACGCTCGGCTCCTTTACGACGTACGGCGAGGACTTCGCGCTGAAGGCGCCCGCGCCCGATGCGGACGGGAACATGCGCAACTCCACCGTCGTGTTCCGTCTCGACTCGAGCGTCACCGAGACCTATCTCGATGAGGACGGCAAAGAGCAGACCCGCTCGGTGAGCCTCACGATGGCGGACGTCTATCTCTACACGGACGCGATCTACACGAAGCCCGGGACCTCTGCGGAAGTCTCCGTCCAGCGCAGCTCCTCTTCCGATAAGTACTTCGGCGGACAGCTCAAGGAACAGCTCGGGAATCTCTATACGGACGGGACCGCGGACGCCTCGCAGGAGCAGGCGCTCTATCGCTGGGTGCATCCCTTCAAATTCACGTCGCCTTGGGCGATCGCGACATGGCAGTATTGGGAACTTTCCGCGACGACGGCAGACATCCGCGTCGCCGAGGTCCTCTTTGTCGGAAAGCCGAGCGACGAGACGAAGCCGCACAGCGCGGATCGCTATCTCATTCCCGCGCGGGTCGTCTCCGCGACGCCCGACACGGGGGAAACGGCGGAACAGGCAAGGACGAGGGCGGAAGCGCTCATCGACGCCCAGCCGACGTCCATTCCGACGGATGCCGTCTCTTCCTATGATACTTTCGTCAAGGATGAATACTATTCCCTTCTCACCGTCACCGAGATGCGCGTGGGGGACAGCTACACGACGGACATCCACGGACAGGTGACGGGAACCTACCTTGCGGAGAGCGTCTACAATGTGCTCGGCATGGACCTTGTCGCATTCGGCACGCTCCTCTTCGGCGTGTCGCCCTTCGGGCTGCGCTTCATGCCCATGCTCTTCTCCTTCGGGATCCTCGTCCTCGGCTTCTTCTTCGTCAAGAAGATCTTCAAGAGCGACAGGGCGGGCTTCCTCTTCGCGCTCCTCTATGCGCTGTGCGACGTCTCGCTCGCGCTCGGGCATGTCGGAACGCCGCTCACGGCGGGACTCTTCTTCCTGCTCCTTGCCGCCTATCTCGTCGACTCCTTCTACCGCAGAGGGGTGCCGCACGTCTCCTTCCGTGAACTTGCACCTCTCCTCTTCGGGGGACTTTCCGCCGCCGCCGCGATCTGCGTCAACGGCGCGATGCTCATCCCCGTCCTCGCCGTCTGCGGTCTGTATGCCGCGGGCATGATCCGTCAGAAGCGTGCGAACACGTACTACCTCGACAAGGCGATCGAGGCATGCGAAGCCCGGCCCGAGACGGAAGAGGGAAGGGACACGAAGGAAGTCGCAAAGACGGTGGCAAAGAACCGCTACAGGCTCCTGTCTGCGGGCGTTCTGTTCCCCGTTTCGCTCATTCTCGGAACATTCATCTTCTCGCTCCTCTTCATCCTTCCCGTCTATTCCCCGCTCGTCAAGCTCTATGACGATCCCGCGGCTTCCACGGCGAATGTGTTCTCGCTCGGCTGGAAGGCGTTTGTCGGCGGATTCGTCGGCGTCAACGACCTCGGCGCTACTCCCTCTGCTTGGAATCTCTTCTATCGGCTCTTTGCGGGGACGGGCGAAAGTTTCGCCGTGACCGCTTCCGTCATGAACGGCGTCGCCGTCGTCTGCGGCTTGTTCGGGATCGGATATGCCGTCTACAAGATCGTCACCTGCTCGATCCATTTCTCCGAACAGGGAAAACAGCTCCGCCGCATCCTGCCCCTCGTTGCGGGACTTCTCGTCTCCCTCGTCACGGCATCCTTCGGCGGCGGATCCCTCGGATTCGTGTTCCTCGCCTACATCTTCTCCTTCATGCTCGCCGCCTATGCCGCGGATGACTGCATGAACTGCGAGGGGAAAGTCGGGACGGCTGCAAAGGCGCTGACGATCGCGGCATTGGTGCTCCTTCTCGTGTGCTTTGCACTGTTTGCGGTGTTCACCTTCTCGGTGCCTCTTCCCGCAACCTTCATGACGAAATTCATCTGACAGGATAAAATTTGATTTCAAGGGAGAAAAAGTATGATCGCAAAAATCATCTGCTATGCGTTGAGCGGACTCGAGGGGATCCCCGTCGAGGTCGAGGCGGATGTCAATAAGGGCGTTCCCTCGTACGACATGGTCGGTCTCCCCGACACGGCAGTCAAGGAGAGCAGGGAAAGAGTCCGTTCCGCTCTCAAGAACAGCGGGTTGCTCTTCCCGATGAACAGGATCACGATAAACTTTGCCCCCGCGGACCTCAAGAAAGAGGGGGCGGCGTTCGATCTTGCCATCGCCATCAGCCTCCTGAAGGCGAGCGAGCAGCTCCTCGGCGCCGAGGTCAAGGACATCGTCTTTTTGGGCGAACTTGCCCTCACGGGAGACATCCGTCCCATCAACGGGCTGCTTCCCATTCTGATCTCCGCAAAGTCGCACGGGTTCACCAAATTCATCATCCCCGAAGGCAATGCGGAGGAAGCGAGATACCTCGGCGGCGCCGAGATCTATCCCGCCGCTTCCCTCGGCGACGTCGTCCGCCACCTCGTCGGCATGCAGCCGATCCTGCCCCTCGAGACGAGAATGTTCGTCCCCGGACAGCACAAGAAGAGCACGGCGGACCTCAAATACGTCAAGGGACAGCCCATCGCCCGCCGCGCCCTCGAGATCGCCGTCGCGGGCGGGCACAACATGCTCATGTCGGGTCCTCCCGGGACGGGCAAGACCATGCTCGCGCGTTGCCTTCCCACCGTCATGCCCGACCTCACCTTCGACGAAGCGCTCGAGATCACGAAGATCCACTCCGTCGCGGGCGTCTTGGGGGAAGAGGGGATCGTCACCGAACGTCCCTTCCGCACCCCGCACCACACGGCGACCACCGTCTCCATGTGCGGCGGCGGAAACAAGATCGTCCACCCCGGTGAAATTTCGCTTGCGCACGGCGGCGTTCTCTTCTTGGACGAGCTGCCCGAATACAAGCGCTCCACGCTCGAGGCGCTCCGCCAGCCCCTCGAGGACGGCTGTATCACCGTCTCCCGTGCGGGCGGGACCTTTACCTATCCCGCGCGGTTTATGCTCTGCGCGAGCATGAACCCCTGCCCTTGCGGCAACTACGGCTCCGCCGACAGGATCTGCACCTGCACGCCCGCCGAGATCAGACGGTACAGGAGAAAGGTCTCGGGACCTCTCCTCGACAGGATCGACCTTCAGGTGGAAGTCGACAACATTACATACGACGACTTGACTTCCGAGGAAGTCAACGAGGACTCCTCCGCCGTCCAGAAGCGGGTCAACGAGGCGAGACAGATCCAGCGCGTCCGCTTCGAGGGAACGCCCATCCACACGAACGCCGAGATGGGGGAGAAGGAAATTCAGGAATTCTGCCACCTCACGCGCGAGGGGGACAAGATCCTCCGCGACGCATTCGAGCGCATGAAGCTCTCCGCGAGAGCCCGCGCCCGCATCATCAAAGTCGCCCGCACGATCGCCGACCTCGACGCCAGCGAGGACATCCTGCCCAAGCACGTGTTCGAAGCGGTGTCCTACCGTCTGTACGACAAGATCTGACAGCAATGTACTCATCCGAAGAGAAAACGGTCATATACGAAGCGGCTGTATCGGGCAATAACAACCGCGCGGGGCTTGCCGCCATCCGAAAGGGCGGAGGCTTGCGCGTCCTCTCGAAGGAAGAGGACGACAGGACCGCCGCGTTCCTTTCCATGCTCGAAAAGAAGGGGATCTTCCTCGTCACCTTTCTCTCGGACGACTATCCCGAATCGCTCAAATATGCCTCCGACCCGCCCCTCGTCCTCTACGGCATGGGGAAGAGGGAACTGCTGCAAAGGAGAAAGTTCTGCATCGTCGGTTCCCGCATCACCCCTCCGTGGGCGGAAAAGGTGGGAAAACGGCTGTCCGAGGAGATCTCGGAACACTTCACGGTCGTCACGGGGCTTGCGGAAGGCGGAGACGCCGCCGCGATCGCGGGCGCCCTGCCGCGGGGCAACCTCATCAGCGTGCTCCCGTGCGGCATCGACGGATGTTATCCCGCCGCCCACGCCGCCCTCAAGGAGAGGATCGCAAAAGAGGGACTTCTCCTCAGCGAATACCCCCTCGGCACGGGCACGGCGAAGTTCTCCTTCCATGCGCGGAACAGGATCTTGGCGGGACTTTCGGAGGGCGTCCTCGTCCTCTCGGCGGGGGTGAAGAGCGGAGCGCTCATCACGGCGGGCAAGGCGCTCGATTACGGGCGGGACGTGTTCGCCCTTCCCTACAACGTCGGCATCTCGCAGGGAGAAGGCTGCAACGGACTCATCAAGGCAGGCGCCTACCTCGTCACGTCCTCGGCGGACATCTTCACCGTCTACGGCATCGAGCCGCACAGGACGGAGGAAGCCGCGACGGAGGGGGACGAGAGCAGGATCCTGAAATATCTGCGGGAGCAGGGCGAGACGCACGTCGCCGCCCTTGCGGAGGCGCTCGGCATGCGCATCTTCGAGGCTTCCGCCGCACTCTCCGCGCTGGAGATTAAGGGGCTTGCCACCAAGACGGGCGGCAACAAATACAGCGCACTCTCATAAAAAAAGACTTTTTCAAAAAAGGGACTCATATGGATCTGATCATCGTAGAATCACCCAGCAAGGCAAAGACAATCTCCAAGTATCTCAAGGGCAAATACCGCGTGGACGCCTCGGGCGGACACATCCGCGACCTTCCCCAAAAGACGCTCGGCGTCTCCGTGGAGAAGAATTTCGAACCCCGCTATGTGACTTCCCCCGGCAAAGAGGACACGATCAAGCGGCTCACGGAAGAGGCGAGACGGGCGGACAGAGTCTATCTCGCGACCGACCCCGACCGCGAGGGCGAAGCCATTTCGTGGCATCTGCAGAGCGTTTTGGGACTGCCCGAAGATGGGGAGAACCGCATCGAGTTCAACGAGATCTCTCCCCGCGCCGTCGAGCACGCCCTGCAGCATCCCCGCCGCATCAACTATAACCTCGTCGATGCGCAGCAGGCGAGGAGAGTTCTGGACCGTCTCGTCGGCTACAAGCTCTCTCCCTTGCTCAACAACAAGATCCAGAACGGACTTTCGGCGGGAAGAGTTCAGTCCGTCGCGCTCCGCCTCGTCGTCGAACGGGAGAGGGAGATCGCGGCGTTCGTCCCCGAAGAGTACTGGACGATCACCTGCGATCTGCAGGATCTCGCAAAGAAGCACGCGTCCTTCCATGCCGTGCTCGAAAAATACAACAACAAGAAGCTCAAGATCACCTGCAAGGAGCAGGCAGATAAGGCGCTCGCGGCGCTGAATGTGGGCAAGTACGTCGTCAGTTCCGTCAAAAAGACGGTCACGAAGTCCCATGCGCCCGCGCCCTTCACGACGTCCACTCTCCAGCAGGATGCTTCCAATAAACTGGGACTTTCCGCACCCGAGACCATGCTCATGGCGCAGCACCTCTATGAGGGCATCGACGTCGAGGGAGAGGGGCACATCGCCTTCGTCACCTATATCCGTACGGACTCCACGCGCGTCTCGGCGGAAGCGCAGGCGGCGGCAAGGGAGTACATCGCCGCCCATTACGGAAAGGAATATCTGCCCGAAAAGCCCAACTTCTACGCTTCCAAGAAGGGAGCGCAGGACGCCCACGAGGCGATCCGTCCCATCGACCTCGCCCGCACGCCCGAGGCGGTGAAAAAGCTCCTCAACAAGAAGCATTTCAGCGTCTACAAGCTCATCTATGAACGCTTTATCGCGTCGCAGATGTCCGAAGCGCTGTACGATTCCGTGCAGGCGGACATCGCGAACGGCAGTTACGAACTCAAGGCGAGCGGCAAGGCGCTCCGCTTTGCGGGCTTCACCGCCGTCTGGACGGAAGTGAGACCCGAAGGCGCGGAAGAGGAAGCCAAGGGACTTCTGCCCCCGCTCAACGAGGGGGACACGCTCGGCTGTCTCGCCGTCAAGCCCGAACAGAAATTCACCAAACCCCCCATCCGCTACACGGACGCTTCCCTCGTCAAGGCGATGGAAGATAAGGGCATCGGGCGTCCCTCGACGTACGCTTCCATCATCTCCGTGCTCAACAAGCGCAAGTATGTGGAGAAGGACGGCAAGTACATGAAGCCGACCGAGATCGCCTATAAGATCACGGACATGCTCGTGCATTATTTCACGGACATCATGGACGTCGGCTTTACGGCGGGCATGGAAGAGAGGCTCGACGAGATCGAGGACGGCGGCAAGGACTGGCATGCGATCATCGGGGAATTCTATCCCCCCTTCGAGAAACAGCTCCGCCACGCGTCCACGGACGGCGACGAGCTGACGGAGATCCCTTGCCCCAAATGCGGCAGACCCATGGTCCGCAAGACGGGCAAGTACGGGAAATACCTCGCCTGCAGCGGCTATCCCGCATGCTCCAACATCGTCAGCGAATCGGAAGAGGAGATCTCCGACACGCCCTGCCCCAAATGCGGCTCTCTCATGGTCGTCAAGAGCGGCAGATACGGCAAGTTCCTCGCCTGCCCCAACTATCCCGACTGCAGATCGACGATGCCCTTCGGCGAAAAGAAGGAAGAGGATGTGCTGGAAGGGATCTGTCCCGACTGCGGAAAGCCGACCAAGAAGCTCCGCTCGCGCACGGGCAAACCCTACTACGGCTGCAGCGGCTACCCCGTCTGCAGGTTCATGAGCTGGGATATGCCCACGGGGGAGAAATGTCCCAAATGCGGCGGACCCATCGTTAAGTCCGCCCGCGGCGTCGTCAAATGCGCCGACAGGACTTGCGGCTATAAAAAACCGTCGGAGACGGAAAAATGATCACGATCGTCGGTGCGGGACTCGCGGGCTGCGAGGCGGCGCACTATCTTGCAACGAAGGGGGCGGAAGTCGAGCTTATCGACATGAAGCCCCTCAAATTTTCTCCCGCCCATACGAGCGGGGACCTCTGCGAACTCGTCTGTTCCAATTCCCTCAAGAGCGACGACGTGTTCGGCAACGCCTGCGGACTCCTCAAAGAGGAGATGCGCCTTTTGGGTTCGGTGACGATGGAGGCGGCGGCAAGGACGCGCGTCCCCGCGGGGGGAGCGCTTGCGGTCGACAGGGAAAAGTTCTCCGCCTATGTCACGGACAAGCTCCGTTCCTTCAAAAACGTGCACATATCGTCGAAAGAAGTCACGGACCTTCCCCTTCGGGGCATCGTTGCGACGGGTCCTCTGACGGCGGACGGGCTGGCGGAGAGCATTCGGCGGGAATACGGCGGGGGACTGCATTTTTTTGACGCTTCCGCACCCATCGTCTCCGCCGACAGCATCGATTTTTCCAAGACCTTCACGCAGGACCGCTACGGGAAGGGGACGGGGGACTATGTCAACTGCCCGCTCACGCAAGAGGAGTATGAACTGTTCGTGAAGGAACTCGTCGGCGCCGAACGCGCGACGCTGCATGCGTTCGAGAAGGGGGAGATCTTCGAGGGCTGCATGCCCGTCGAGGTCATGGCGTCCCGCGGGAAGGACACCCTCCGCTTCGGCACTTTCAAGCCCGTGGGACTGGAGACGGGCGGCGTCCGTCCCTATGCCGTCTTGCAGCTCCGCAGGGAGAATGAGGCGGGCACGAGCTACAACCTCGTCGGCTGTCAGACCAATCTGAAGTTCGGGGAGCAGAAGCGGGTGTTCTCTCTCATCCCCGCCCTTGCGCATGCCGAATTTTTGCGTTACGGGGTCATGCACCGCAATACCTATCTGCAGTCGCCCGACATTCTGAACGCCGATTTTTCCGCAAAAAACAACCCCATGTTGTTCTTTGCAGGGCAAATGTCGGGCGTCGAGGGATATGTCGAGAGCGCCGCCTCGGGTCTCATGGCGGGCATCCATTTCTGGGAAAGATCCAACGGGCGGGAACCTTGCGTTCCGTCCGACTGCACCGTCATCGGTGCGCTCTCCCGCTATATCGCGGCGCCGAACAGGGACTTCCAGCCCATGAACGCCAACTACGGCGTTTTGCGGGACGTGAAGATCCGCGACAAAAAGGAGAAAAAGCGGCTGCTCGCCGAGCGTTCTCTCGAAGAAATCAGAGCTTATCGGGAAAAAGTGTTTTAAGGAAGGAAAAATCGGGTAAAAAAAATCAAAACCCGATCAATACGGAGAAATTTTATGGAATTTCATGGAACGACGATCTGCGCTGTCAAGAAGGACGGCGTCACTGCGATCGCGGGGGACGGACAAGTCACCCTCGGCGAGAGCGTGGTATTCAAAAATTCGGCAGTCAAAGTCCGCCGCATCTACGGCGGCAAGGTCATTCTGGGGTTTGCGGGAAGCGTCACCGACGCGTTCGCCCTCTCCGAGCGGTTCGAGGGCATGCTCAACAAGTTTGCGGGCAACCTCATGCGCTCGGCGGTGGAGCTTGCGGATCTCTGGCGGAACGACAAGTTCGGCAGAAAGCTCGACGCCATGATGATCACGGCGGACAAGGATACGCTCCTGATCCTCTCGGGCACGGGGGAAGTCATCGAACCCGACGAGGGCATCTGCGCCATCGGAAGCGGCGGGAACTATGCGCTCGCAGCCGCCCGCGCCCTTGCGCAAAATACGGAATTTTCCGCCGAGGAGATCGCGAAAAAGTCCCTCAAGATCGCCTCGGAGATCTGCGTGTATACGAACGACCATATCATCTGTGAGACGGTTTGAGCGTGAATTTGCGTCGCAATGCTTTGTCGCACTTGCGCACTCCTCGGTCACGTACGTCTCTGTACGCTCCCGTCGTCGTTTGCGCGTGCTCCTCGTCTTGCTCGCAACTTCGCACTCAAAATTCGCAACTCCCCACCCAAAGTCCCCCAAAGTCTCTACTTTGAAATTCATTAGGAGATACCATGAATTTATCACCCAAACAAATCGTCAACGAACTCAATAAGCACATCATCGGACAGGAAGAGGCGAAAAAAGCCGTCGCCATCGCCCTGCGGAACCGTTACCGCCGCGCCTGCCTCTCGCAGGAACTGCGCGACGAGATCACGCCCAAGAACATCATCATGAAGGGTCCCACGGGCGTCGGAAAGACGGAGATCGCACGGCGGCTCGCAAAGCTCGTCAAGGCGCCCTTCGTCAAGGTGGAAGCCACCAAGTACACCGAAGTCGGCTATGTCGGCAAGGACGTCGAGGGCATGGTCCGCGACCTCGTGGAATGCTCCTACCGTCTCGTCAAGGACGAAAAAGCCGAGGAAGTCCGCGTCAAGGCGACGGACGCCGCCGAGAAGAAGATGGTCCGCATCCTTGCGGAACTCAAAAAGAACGACCGCGGCGAGACCGCCCGCGAGGTGTTTGAGGAAAATCTTCTCAACTCTCTCCGCAAGGGCGTGTTCGACAGCACGGTCATCGAGGCGGACGTCCGCGAGGAACTCAAGAGCATGGAACTCATGCCGGGCGGCGCCGCGATCAACCTCGGCTCCATCTTCGGCGAAATGCTTCCCCCCAAACGCAAGAAGCGCAAGCTGACCGTCAAGGAAGCGATGGACCTCTACATCGCCGAGGAGAGCGAGAAGCTCATCGACGACGACGCCGTCAAGGACGAAGCCCTGCGCCGCGCCGAGAACGACGGCATCATCTTCATCGACGAGATCGACAAGATCGCGGGGAAGGAAAGTTCGGGCGTCGACGTCAGCAGGGAAGGGGTGCAGAGAGACATTCTCCCCATCGTCGAGGGAACGACGGTCATGACGAAGTACGGCGCCGTCAAGACGGACTACATTCTCTTCATCGCGGCGGGCGCTTTCCACGTCTCCCGCATCGAGGACCTCATTCCCGAACTGCAGGGACGATTCCCCGTCTCCGTCGAGCTGAAATCGCTCACAAAAGAGGATTTTATGCAAATTTTGACGAACACGGAGCATTCCCTGACGCAGCAATACGCCGTCCTTTTGGCAGTGGATCATATCGATCTGAAATTCACGCCCGACGCGATCGAGGCGATCGCGGAGATCTCCGAGGAGATCAATCTGACGAGCGAGGACATCGGCGCGAGACGGCTGCACACCGTCATGGAATATCTGCTTGAGGACATCTCCTACAACGCGGGCGGCGGCGATGACGTCACGGTCCCCGTGGAGATCGACCGTGCCTATGTCGAGGAACACCTCAAGAACATGACAAGCGACAGAAATTTGAAGAAATACGTACTGTGATTTCGAACGATTTTGTTTTTTCGTCCACCCCTTGCCCACCCCTTGAGGGGTGGGTGCCCCGAAGGGGCGGAAGGGGTGTCCTTCAAAACAAAATACGTTCGAGCGATGTAACGCTGTTCATCAATCGAGTCACTCCGAATACGTTATTTGTATTGACATTAAGGTTCCTGTAGGGTACCAAATGGGGTCGCCCACGGCGGAAGTGAATTCCGCCTATGGCAAGTGATTTATATGTTTCGAACGATTTTGTTTTGAAGCTCACATTTTTCTTCGACTCGACACGTCATTCCGAACGCAGTGAGGAATCTCAAAACAAAATACGTTCGAGCGATGTAACATTGTGCATCAATTAGGTCACTCCGAATACGTTATATGCAAGGACATTAAGCCTACGGTAGTGTGGCAAATGGGGTCGCCCACGGCGGAAGTGAATTCCGCCTATGGCAAGTAATTGGGGAATGCCCCCCCACCACCCGCTGCGCGGGAGCCTCCCCCCCGAAGGGGTAGGCTCTGTGCCGCCGCCAAGACCTTACCCCCTACGGGGGGGAGGTGGCACGGCGCAGCCGTGACGAATGGGGGGGATAACGTCATTCCGCATTTCCTTGCTGCCCCTCATAGGGGAAGTGCCCCGTAGGGGCAAAGGGGTTTCAAAACCCCTCTGTCACTCGCGTTGCTCGTGACATCTCCCCTAAACCACCCCGCAAAAATACTTTGTCTTTTTGCGGGGACCCCGAGGGGCGACAAGGGGACTCCGTCTCATTCCAAGAACATACTACAAATTTTCAATTTCTCTGAAGGAGCACATATGATCAACATTCCCAAGGGGACAAAGGACGCGCTGCCGTCCGAAATCTACAAGTGGCACGCGATCGAGGACACGGCAAAAGCGGTCTCCGACCGTTACGGGTTCCGTGAGATCAGGACGCCCGTCTTTGAGCACACCGAGCTGTTCTCCCGCGGCGTGGGGGACACGACCGACGTCGTCACGAAGGAGATGTACACCTTCCTCGACAAGGGCGGCAGGTCCGTGACGCTCCGTCCCGAGGGAACGGCGGGCGTCGCGCGTGCCTTCATCGAGAACGGACTTGCGGGCGGCGCGATGCCGTTCAAGGTCTACTACCTCATCTCCGCGTTCCGTTACGAGCGTCCGCAGGCGGGGCGACTGCGGGAATTTCACCAGTTCGGCGCCGAACTCTATGGGGCGGAAGGTCCCTCGGCGGACGCCGAAGCGATCGCCTTCGCCGACAGATTCTTGCGGGAAGTCGGCGTCGGGAAAGCCGTCCGCCTTCACATCAACTCCATCGGCTGCCCTATATGCCGTGCGGAATATCAGACTGCTCTCAAGGAGTTTTTCCGACCCCATCTCGATGAAATGTGCCCCGATTGCAGGAGCCGTTTCGACAAAAATCCCATGCGCATGCTCGATTGCAAGGAAGAGGGGTGCAAGAAATTCACATCGCATGCCCCGCGCATGCTCGACTACCTCTGCGAGGACTGCCGCACCCATTTCGAGGGCGTCAAAGCGCTTCTGACACGGGCGGGGATCTCCTTCGAGGTGGATCCTTCCATCGTCCGCGGTCTCGACTATTACAGCCGCACGGTGTTCGAATTCACGAGCGACGCCTTGGGCGCACAGAGTACGGTGCTCGGCGGGGGAAGATACGACACCCTTCTCTCCCAGCTCGGCGCAAAGCCCACGCCCGCCGTCGGATTCGCCGCGGGGATCGAGCGCCTCATCCTGCTCCTCGACGCCCTCGCCGTCCCTGTTCAAGAGAAACATGTCGACTGCTATCTCCTCGGCATGGACCCGTCGTCCCGCGAAAAGGCATTTTTGCTCGCGGAAGAGTTGCGGAGCGGGGGACTTTCCTGCGAGACGGACCTCATGGACCGCTCCGTCAAGGCGCAATTCAAGTATGCGGACAAGCTCGGCGCGAGGTTCGTCGCCGTCTTGGGCGAACAGGAGCTGCAAGAGGGGTGCGCCGAGGTCAAGGACATGCAAAATTCCACGTCCGAACGCGTAAGATTCGACGGCTTGGCACAATATATCAAGGGGAGAAACTGACATGGTGAAAGAAATAAGCGGACAGGAGCTGGACAGGCTCGTCTCCGAAGAAAAAAAGACAGTCATCTGCGATTTTTGGGCAAGCTGGTGCGGTCCCTGCCGCATGCTTTCGCCCATTCTCGCGTCGCTCAGCGAGGAATACGGGGACAGGGCGGAGTTTGTCAAGGTCAACGTGGACGACAACGGCGACCTCGCGGCGTCCCTCGGCATCTTCTCCATTCCCGACGTCTACCTCTTTGAGGACGGCGAAGTCAAGGCGCACAGCGTCGGCTTCCTGCCCGAGGAGCAGCTGCGCGAATGGCTCGAAGAGAATCTTTGAGTCCGACATCAAAAAGAAAAAACCGTCACATATGTGACGGTTTTTTGATATTTTCAGGGAATTTCAGCCGTTGAAGGTCGCCTTTTTGAGGGTGTACGTCATCGTGCCGAGATTGTACATGACGGGATTCTCAAAGGAGAGGAGCACGCTCCGATAGCGGTACGTCGATTCATCCGTCCGCGCCGCATAGAGGAATTTGCGGGAAGGACCCGAGTGGGAAGAGGCGTACGTGCAGGTGAACTGGATGGCGTCGAGCGTCGTCTCCACCTTTTCGTCCCCGAGCGTGAAGCTGACGGCGGTCGTCTGGGCTTCCGCCGCGGTGTTGACGCTGACGGCTTGCTGGGTCTGCGGGTCGACCGTCTCAAAGGCATAGTTCGTGTTCGATGCGGAGAGGCTGAGTCCGCGCAGCCCCATGACGATCTGCTCGTTGTCGAGGACGGAATAGTCGTTGTCGAGTTCGATCTTCCCTTCCGTCGTCCTCTTGTGCGCTTCGGGCAGGGTAATGTCGAGCTTGTACTCGACTTCCGAGACGTCGGTCGCGTAATTCATGTCATAGGTGAACACGTACGGCGTGGACCATTCGTCCGAACCCTGTTCGGAGTAGGGGACGGTCGCATGCACGGTCTTTTGGCTCTTGAGGGGGCGGAATCCCTCGCTCGTGCGGGTGAACCAGACGTCCGATTCCATGGAATCGTCAAACGCCTCGCCGCGCTCGGAGCCGCGCTCGTAATATCCCGAGATGTCAAATCTGCTGTGGAAATGGTACGCCTGCACCGTTTCGCTCTCGGTCGAATAGTTTTCTGCGGTGAGCGTCGTCACATAGCTTCCCGTTCCGTAATTGACGCGCACGCCGTCGTCCGTCTCCGCGGGGCGGAAGGTCACTTCATATACGAGCGTCTCATCTTTCCCCAAGACGTTTTCCACGGTATTGTCCTGATACCAATTCGGCGAAAAGCCGAGCTTCATCGACCCGCCGCACCCGACGAGGAGCGCAAAGGGGGCGAGGAGCGGGAGCCATAAAAGGCGTTTCTTCTTCATGCCGATTCCTCCATAGCCTGATTTACCGCTATTATAGCACATTTTTTTTCATTTGTAAAAATAAAACGGTGAAATATGCCGAAATTTTCCGCAGAGTATGCTATAATAAAAGAAAAAATTTCTTTCAGGTGAAGGAATGACGAACATCATCGGCGCGAAAACCCTCCGCGACGCCCTCTCGGAGCTTGAGAAGCTCATTCAAAGCGGGGAAGAACGGGGAGAGCGCATCACCGTCTTTTGCGAGGACAAACTGACCCTCTTGGCGGAGCGGGCAGCCGTTTCGCATGCAAGGGGAACTTTTTTGACGGAAGTCACGACGTTCGCCCGCTTTCTCAAGGGGGAAGGACCCATCTTGAGCAAGCAGGGGTCTGTCATGGCGGTCTCTTCCATTCTGTCCGAATACGCTTCCTCGCTCAAATGCTTTAAGAAGAGCGCGGCGCAGGCGGTCTACGAGACGATCGCCCAGCTCCTCTCTTCCCGTGCCGATGCGGAGATGCTGAAGATGAGCGCCGAGGAGACGGAAGGAATGCTCTCGGGCAAGCTCTCCGACCTCTCCTTCGTGCTCGGAAAGTATGAAGAATTTCTCAAGGAACGGGGACTCTTCGACGAAAACGGCTATCTTGCGCTCCTGCCCGAAAAGATCGGGGAGACGGCGCGGGGCAGGCACATCGTCTTTTTCGCTTTCCCTTCCTTCACCCGTCAGGCGATGGAAGGGGTGCGGGCGGCGCTCCTCAACGGCGGGCAGGTGACGGGGATCTTCCTTGCGGGAGAGGGCGGCGCCTACACGAACGAGGCGATCGACGCCTTCACGCATGCCGCAAGGGAACTCGGACCCGTTCAGACCGTCACGGCGGAGAGCAGTCTCGAAGGGGACGCCGCTTTCCTCGCCGCGGGACTCTTCTCTCCCGAAGTCTACGGGAAGGAGAAGGAAACGCGGGAGCACATCCATCTCTTCCGCGCCTCCGACGAGGGGGACGAGCTGGAACGGGTGTGCGCTCTCATCAAGATGCATGCCGCCGAGGGGCTTCGCTACCGCGACTTCGCCGTGCTCCTTTCCGACCGTGACAGATTTCTCCCCGCGGAGCGCATGTTCTCCGACTACGGCATTCCCTTCTTCTCGGACAGAAAGCGTCCCTTCTCCGAACATCCCTTCTGCCGCTTTGCGCTCGACATTCTCTCCTGCGTCCATGACGGCGGGCAGCCCGATTCGGTGGACGCCGTCCTCTCTTCCGTCTATTTCGGACATGCGGACGACTATCGCAATTATCTCCTGAAATTCGGCGGCTTCCGCGGGGCGGTGAACCGCGAGATCAAGGACGGCGACGCGCTCAAGGGATACGACAGGGCGTCCCTTACGGAAAAGCGGGACAAGCTCCGCGCATGTCTTGCCCTCTTCCCGCGGGAAGGAAAGGGCAAGAAGTTCGTCGAAGGGATCAAGTCCCTCTATGAACTTGTCGGGGGAGACAAGGTCACGGACACCCTTGCGGAGAAGTTCGAGGGGGCGGAGCGGGAGTTTCTCGACGTCACGCCCCTCACTGCGATCCTCGACGAGACGGAAGCGCTTGCGGGGGAAGAGAGATTTACCGCCCGCGAGTTCATGAATGTCTTTGAGAGCGGACTCTCGGCGCTCGAGATCGCGATGATCCCGCAGTCTGCCGACGCCGTCTTTTTGGGGGACGCCACGGAGAGCAAGTTCGACACCGTTCCCGTCCTCTTCTGCCTCGGGGCGGACGAGTCGCTCCCCCGCACTTCCAACGATACAGCCGTCATCACCGACAGCGAGATCAAGCGGTTAAAGACCCTCTCCGTCGAGATCGAACCGCAGATCGACGTCGTCAACCGCCGTGCAAAGGAGAGCCTCTATCTCAACCTCTGCTCCTTCGGGCAGGAGCTTTATGTCGGCTGTCCCCTGCGCATCAAGGGGGAAGAGGCGCGGCGCGGAGAGGCGTATCTGCACATCGAGCGCATGGTCAAGGAAAGTTCTCTTCCGCGGTACGGCGTCTCCATGTGCTGCGAGCGCGGACCCGCGTTCCGCACTCTCTTGCGGCTTCGGCAGCAGATCGCGGACGGCAGAGGGGACAGGGAGAGCAAAATTTCCGAAGAGTTCTGTTCCCTCAAGCGCATGCTCGAGGAGAAAGAGGGGGAAGAGACGGTCTCCCGTCTCCTCTACGGCGGGAAGAAGGAGAGAGGGGAACACCTCAAGGATCTCCTCTTCCGCGGACAGATCTCCCCGAGCCTTCTCGAGAGCTACTTCAGCTGTCCCTATCGGAGCTTTGCGGAGCACGGACTCAAGATCCGCGAGCGGGAAGAGCGCAGCGCTCTCTACACCGACACGGGGTCCTTCGTGCATGCCGTGCTCGAACAGGTCGCCCCGCAGTTCAACGACCTCGAGAGCGAAGAGGCGTGCAAAACGCTCGCCGAGAGGACAGCGCGGGACCTTCTCTCCTCTCCTCGCTACGCCTTTTTGACGGACACGGGCGCGGGAGCGTACACGGGGGAGCGCCTCGTCAAGGAATGCGGCGCCGTGACGGCGGCATGTTACCGCCAGCTGCGCTTTTCGTCCTTCCGCGTGCTCTCCACCGAGGAAGAAATTTCCCTTCCCGCCATCGGGCTGAAGGGCAGGACGGACCGCATCGACGTCTCGGACGGATATGTCCGCATCATCGACTACAAGACGGGGGACATCGACGACAGGGCGGGCGCCTACTACACGGGCAGAAAGCTGCAGCTCGAACTCTATCTCCTCGCCGCCTCGGAGGGAAAGACCCCCGCGGGCGCCTTCTACTTCCCCGCACAGGAGACCTTCACGGCAGAGGGGGAGGAACCCTTCCGCATGAAGGGATTCTTCGTCAAGGACGACGAGGTCCTCTCCCGCATGGACGCCCTGCGCACCGAGGGGAAGAGCACCTTCTTCGAGGGGGGCGGAAGGTCGGAAAAGGGACTTCCGCAGGAAGATTTCAACGATTTCCTCAACTATGCGCTCCTCGTCTCGGGGAAGGCGATCGGCGAGATGACGGAAGGCAATCTTGCGCCGTCCCCCTACGACGGGGCGTGCGACTACTGTAAATTCAAGGGAATGTGCGGATTTTCGGGGGAGACGAGGAAGGAATCTTCCGTCTCCTGCGCACAGATCGCCGCCGTCGTCAAGGCGGAAAGGGGGGAAGAATGACCTTCACGAACGAACAACAGGCTGCGATCGACAGACGCGGCAAGGTCATCGTCTCCGCGGCGGCGGGGAGCGGAAAGACGGCAGTCATGATCGAACGGCTCGTCTCCCTCATTCTCTCGGGGACGGACGTCCGTCAGGTGCTCGCGCTCACCTTTACAAACAAGGCGGCGGCGCAGATGCGGGACAGGCTCCGCACGGCGCTCTCCGAGCGGCTCGTCTCTTCCGAAGGCGCGGAGCGGGAACGCCTCAAGGAACAGCTCTCTGCCCTGCCCCTTGCCGAGATCGGCACCATTCACGCCTTTTGCGGCAGGCTCGTGCGGACGGACTTCTTCCTCTGCGACGCCGACGCTTCCTTCCGCATCATCTCCCCCGACGACGCCGAGGGGGCGACCCTCAAGAGCCGCGCCGCCGAGATCGTGTTCGAAGAGGCGTACGAAAGGGGGGATGAGGACTTTTTGTCCCTGCTCTCCGTCTACTTCCGCAAGAAGAAGGATACCCGCCTCAAGAGCATCGTGACGGGACTCTATTCCGCCGTCCGCGAGCAGATCGGCTACAGGGAAATGCTCGAAAACATTCCCCCGAAATTCGACGACGCCTGCGCATTTTTGGCATATGGGTACCAAAAAACGCTGGACTTCCTCATGGAAAATCTCGAGGGCATGCGGGAATATTTTGCCGAAAACAAGCGGGCTGCCGCCGTCCTCAACGACGTCGTCGCGGCATGCTCCGCCCTTTCGGGAAAGACCCTCTTTCTCATGCGCGAGGCGGCGCTCTCTCCCCTCAAGATCGGCACCATGCCGCCCATGACCAAGGCGGAAGGGGAAACGCTCCGCCGTCTCCGCTTTCTCTCGGGCGCGAGCAAGAAGATCAAGGAGATCTATACGGAACTGCGCGAATTTGCCCCCGAGGAGACGGAACGGGAGCGGAACGCACAGGCGGAGAGCACTGCGCGGGCGATCGCGTCCCTCGTTCTCCGCTTCGACGAGCAATATACGCTCCTGAAAAGGGACGCAAACGTGCTCGACTACAACGACCTCGAGCATCTTGCCCTCAAGGTCCTCTCGGACGGGGAAGCCCTCGCCGCCCTCAAGTCCCGCTTCACCCATATCTTTGTGGACGAATATCAGGACGTCAACCGCGTGCAGGAACGCATTCTTTCCCTGCTCTCGGGGGAGGAAGTGTTCCTCGTCGGGGACAGCAAGCAGGCGATCTACGGCTTCCGCGGCAGCAATTCTGCATTTTTCGAGGAAAAGAGAAGGGCATTCCGCGCGGACGGGGGAGACTTGTCCCTCGATCGGAACTTCCGCTCGGCGGAAAACGTCCTCTCCGCCGTCAACCGCGTGTTCTCCGCCATAGACCCCCGCTATGCGCCCATGGTCGGCGGCGACCGCTACGACGGCGACCGCGGCGAAGTGAAATTTCACAGGATCGAGCGGGAAAAGACAGAGGAACCCCCGCGCGGCGTCTATTCCGTTCTCAACGGCAGAGAAGAGAAAAAAATCGACGAAATCGCGGCATATGTTGCGGATCTCATCGAGGAAGAGGTCTCCTCGACTTTCCGCGACGCCGACAAAAAGGACGAAAAAATTCGGAAAGTGGAGTTTTCAGACATCGCCGTGCTCGTCAGGAAGCACTCGGGTGGCATGGAGAAGATCGTGCGTGAACTCAACCGCCGCGACATTCCCGTCTCGTCCGCTTCCGCCGTCAACATCTGCGACTTTGCGGAAGCGCGGCTCCTCATCGACTGGCTTTCCCTCATCGACAACGCCGAGCAGGACGCTCCGCTCGGGACGGCGCTCCTCTCCGCCGTCGGGGGATGCACCGAGGATGAACTCTCCGTCGTCCGCCTTGCCTATCCCGAAGTCTACACCTTCCGCGGCGCTTGCCGCATGTACGCCTATGCGGATGACAAAAAAACTGACCCCGTCTCGGTAAAATTGCGGCAATTCTTCGCAAATCTGAAGGATCTCCGCCTTCGGGCGCAGGCGATCTCCGCGGCGGACGTCCTGTCCCTTCTCCTCTCGTCGGGACTGGAAATGCAGATCGCTTCGGGGACGCACGGGGAACTGCGGCTCGCCCGTATCCGCCGTCTCGTCGCCGAGGGGGAGAACAAGAGCGTGCACCGCTTCCTCTCCGACCTCAAGGCGCGGGACTTCCGTCTCGACTATGCGGGCGGCGGGGGAGAAAACGCCGTGCAAGTTCTGACGATGCACGCTTCCAAGGGCTTGGAATACCCCGTCGTCATTCTGACCGACCTCGACGTGCCCTTCCACGGCTCCGACCGCAAGGACATCGTCTATACGGAGAAGTTCGGGATCTCCCCGCTCGCCTACGATCGGGAGAACAAGAAGGTCTATACGACCGTTCTCCGCCGCGCGAGCGAGACATTGCAGGAGGATGAGGAGCGCGTCGGGGAGACCAATCTCCTGTACGTCGCGATGACGAGGGCGAAATACCGCCTGCACATGCTCTTCGAGAACAGCCCGAGGGCGCTCTCTCCCGCCTTCGCAAAGAGATTTTCGGACTTTGTGGATCTTTCGGCGATGCATGACCTCTTTTCAAGTCCCCCCGCAAGGCAGGAAGCTCCGACGAAGCGGGGCGCTCCGACGGGCGGGGAAGACCCGATCCTCACCCAAAAACTGCGGGACGCCTACCGCGTGCCGTACGTCTATCGGGAAAGCTCCGCCCTTCCCCTCAAGAGTTCGGCGACCGACCTCATGCGCCGCACGCGGGAAGAGACCGCCGCGGGCGGGGGCGTCGTCCATACCAAGGAAGAGGGGCTTGCCTATCACGCATTCTTGCAGAATGTGCGTTTCGGACAGGGTGCGAAAGAGGAACTTTCGCGCATGCGGGAGAGCGGACTGCTTTCCCCCGCGGAACTCTCCCTTCTCGATGAGGAAAAACTCGAAAAGATCTTGTCCCTTCCCTGCCTTTGCGGGCTTTCGGGGAAACGTCTCTGGCGGGAACAGACCTTCCTGACCCTCATCCCCGCGAACGAACTGCTCGGGACGGGGGCGACGGACGAGATCCTCTTTCAGGGCGCCATCGACCTTCTCGTCGAGGACGAAAAGGGATTCACCGTCATCGACTATAAGTTCTCGGGGCATGACGACGACCGCATCCGCGCCGATTACGCCCTGCAGATCAAGCTCTACAGGAAGGCGGTCTCCCGCGTCATGGGGGTGGATGAGGGGACGATCGGCGCAAAGATCGTCAACATCGCCCTTCTCCGCGAGATCGGAATGTAAAATTTGACAAATTTCCGCAAAACATGCAAAAAAACTCCCGTTTTCAGGGGCTATCCTTGAACGGGAGTTTTCGTTATGGAATATTTGGAAAAGATCAATGAGACGTTGCTCTCTCTGCCCGCATGGTGCATTGTCCTTCCGCCCGCCGTCCTTCTCGTAAGTTTTGTCCCCCTGCGCATCTTCGGGAGAAGGGGACTCTATCTCTGGCTCTCGGGGCTTTCTCTCGTCGCCGAGGGACTGTTCTCCGCGGGGACGGGACACGTCCCGCTGTGCCTCGCCCTGCATGCCGCCCTCGCGCTCCTGCCCTATCCGCTCTTCTCCGTGCGCTTTCGCCTGCGGCGGAAGGGGAGAGAGGAGAAGCTCTTCGGGAAGTTCAGAGAGGAGATCGCACAGCCCTTCCCCGAACGGCACGATCCCCCCAAAGTGTGCTGCTTCGAACAGCCGAAAGGGGAGACCGCCGAGGAGCGGGGGATGCAGCTCTCGCACGTTGTCTCCCTGCTTGACAAGCTCAAGCGGGAGAAGCTCTCTCCCGCCGATCGGCTGGAAGTGGAGATGCTCTCCCGCACCGTCGAGGGGAGCCGCGACCGCCCGCTCTCCGACCGCCAGACAGACGACTTGAGCGACGACCTCTCCGCCGTCCTCCGCCTCGTCGCAAAGTACAGCTGACGGAATGACGGCGCCCTCTCGCTCCGCCGCAAAACCCCTCTCTTCCCCCTTTTAGGGGAAGAGAGTACTTCTCTTGCTGCCCCTTTTAGGGGAAGTGGCGAACGCAGTGAGCCAAAGGGGTTAAAACCCCTCTGTCTCGGCTACGCCTCGACATCTCCCCTGTGAGGGGCGACAAGAGTAATAAGGTGACCCACACCCCTACCCCTCTCCCATGGAGAGGGTAGATTTGAACCCCCTCCGTGGGAGGGGGATGTCGCAACGCGACAGGGGGTGGGGCGCATTCCCACTTACTGCGCGTAGCAAAACCGCGCTTTTGCGGAGCGCACCCAATTTGCAACGCTACCGCAGGCTTAATGTCCGACCGAAAGGCGGAAGGCGCGGCGACGGAGCAGAAGTAATGCACAATACTAACCCCTCGAACGTATTTTGTTTTGAGGGACACCCCTTCCGCCCCTTCGGGGCACCCACCCCTCAAGGGGTGGGCAAGGGGTGGACGAAAAAAACAAAATCGTTCGAAACAATTAGTAGATATTTGTCAATGTATTGACCGTCAAGGCGAGGAGACGGCCCTTTCTGCGGGCGAGAGAGAGGACTTCGGGCGTGATCCTGTCCCCCGCGAGCGCGACGGCTTCGCCCTGTGCGTCGAACACGCTCCGAACGACCCGTCTCCCCAATAAATTCCTGCTGCCAAGTTCATACTTCGCCGTATTTTTCGGGGGAATGTCCTTTCGCTCCGCACCTTCGGCGGGCGGCAAACTCTCCGATTCGGCGTGCCCGTTTTCGTCCGTTTCCGTCTGCGGATCGCCGATTTTCTCGGCATTTCCTTCGGACATGGTCCCGTCATTTTCCGTCGGCTGCCCTCCGGCAGTTTTTTTTGTCGCCTTTTTCTTGGGAGAAGGGCGTTTGCCGTCCGTGTAGACGACGACATTCCCGTCCGCGGCGACCGTCTCCGCGGGATAGTTTTTCGCGACGCCGTCCTTCACGATGACGAACGTCGTTCCGCCATCGCCGTACAGCCAATCGCTGACGACGCCGAGATCTTCTCCCTTCTCCGAAAAGGCGGTCGTGCCGATGGGGGCGGGGACGCCGACGGGGGAAGCGATCCTGTGGCGGGTCGCGACGACCGCATCCGAGACCGCCTTTACCGCACGGACGGGAAGGATGTAGTCCTCTTCGTCGCTGTCCGCGGCGGAGAGGGCGGCGAGCGATTTGAGATCCTTGGTAAGATAGCAGCCCGTCACATATCCGAGCCGCTCTCCCGAGGGAGAAATGATCTTTTTTCCGATGAGAGAAGATAATTGCATGGTTTCACCTCTTTGCCCTATGGTATGTGAAAACGCGCCGCACGGCACAAAGAGATTTTGCGGGAATAGGGCAGATTTTGTCATTTCCCTTTTCCCAAGGAAAACTACTCGGAATTTTCCCAAAAAAATATCCCCCCGACGGCGTCGGGGGGAGGATCTTTGAAAAATTACAGCTCCGCAAAGTATTTGATCGTACGGACCATCTGGGAAGTATAGCTGTTCTCGTTGTCGTACCAGGAAACAACCTGTACCTGATAGGTGTCGTCGTCGATCTTCGTCACCATGGTCTGCGTTGCATCGAAGAGGGAACCGTAGGTGATGCCGATGACGTCGGAGGAGACGAGCTGCTCTTCGGTGTAGCCGAAGGATTTGGAAGCGGCTGCCTTCATCGCTGCGTTGATGGATTCCTTCGTGATATCCTTGCCCTTGACGACTGCGACGAGGATCGTCGTCGAACCGGTGGGAACGGGAACGCGCTGCGCCGAACCGATGAGCTTGCCGTTGAGCGCGGGGATCACGAGACCGATCGCTTTTGCGGCGCCCGTGGAGTTGGGGACGATGTTGACTGCGGCTGCGCGTGCACGGCGGAGATCTCCCTTGCGGTGAGGTCCGTCAAGGACCATCTGGTCGCCCGTGTAAGCGTGGACGGTCGTCATGATGCCCGAAACGACGGGATATGCCTTGTTGAGCGCGTCTGCCATGGGAGCGAGGCAGTTCGTCGTGCAGCTTGCGGCGGAGATGATCGTGTCCTCTTTCTTGAGGGTCTTTTCATTGACGCCGTAAACGATGGTGGGAAGATCTTTTCCCGCGGGAGCGGAAATGACGACTTTCTTCGCGCCTGCATCGATGTGTGCCTGCGCCTTTTCTTTCGAGGTATAGAAGCCCGTGCACTCGAGCACGACGTCTACATCGAGTTCGCCCCAAGGAAGGTTCTTCGCGTCCTTTTCCTCGTAGATCTTGATGGTCTTGCCGTCAACGGTGAGGGTCCTTTCCTCGTCGTTCGCGGAAACGGTGTCGGCGAGCGCATATCTGCCCTGTGCGCTGTCATACTTGAGAAGATGCGCGAGCATCGTGGGGGTGGTGAGGTCGTTGATGGCGACGATCTCATAGCCCTTCGCGCCGAACATCTGTCTGAATGCGAGACGACCGATGCGTCCGAATCCGTTGATTGCAACCTTTACGTTTGCCATGTTGATACATCCTCCGATATTTCTTTTTGGCGC